>PMNO01000686.1 GCA_003161835.1 Myxococcales bacterium
GCCCCTCCTCCCGCGCCATCGCGCCCCCCCACCGCGCGCCGCGTCCGGGCCAACTTCAAGACCCGCGGCGGAGGCTCATCGGTGAATTCCACCTCTTGCGCGTCGTATCCGTCGGCGGTGACCCGCAGCTTGTGCCGCGCGTGATCCCCCGGCAGCGCGCCTTCGAAATGCCCCTGCCCGACTGGTCTGCCGTCCAATTCCATGGCGGCGGTCTCGGGCTGGACCCGAACGGAAATGGAGAACGTTCCGGGCTCGGGAATCTCCTCTGCGCTAACCTTTTGCACGACCGCAGACCCCAACGCGGCGCCGGACGGTCCGCTCTTGGACCCCATCGGACCACCCACGCCGGCGGCAGCGAGGGAGGCGGGCGGTGTGGCCGGCCGGGCGGTGGCGAGCTGCGATTCGTCCAAGACGCCAGACCCACCCGCGTGCGCGCTTCCGGGCGCCACCGTGCGAGACGTCCGGAGGGCCACACCTCCAATCAGGCCAGCCACCACGACAATCCCCAGGATGGCGGCGGTCTTGCCAGTTCGCGACCGCCTGACACGCAAATCAACCACGCTCTGGTTGGAGAATGATTCCCGCGTCCCCCAGCTGTGCGGACCGGACGACAAGCGGGGCTCGACGAGGCCGTCCCGTTCGACGGCCACGGACGTATGAACGCCGCCCGATCCGCGACTGCGGCTCGGGCCGGGGGTCAAAACGGCAGGCGGCGGTGCGGATTGTCGCCCCGACGCCGCCGGGGGCGCCGCCACCGGCACCGCGAGCGGCGTTCCAGGCTGCACGTCGCCCACAGCAGCGAAGGCTTCCTCCCAGATGGAACGGGTACGGGGCGACGCGAACGGGAGCAAAGCGCGACCAAGCGCCACGGTCGACTCGAAACGCGCATTCGGATCGACGCTCATTGCTCGCAGCACCACCGCTTCCAGGGCCGCCGGAATTCCCGGCCGCCGTTGGCTCGGCGGCACCGGATGGCCGCCCACGATCGCTTGGAAGACCACATACAGATTGTCGGCCTCGAACGGACGGTGGCCCGTGAGGCATTCGTACATGATCACACCCAGGGCATATTGATCGCTGGCTGGCCCCGCCGTGCGCGCATCGACGATTTGTTCAGGCGCCAGATAGAAAGGTGTTCCGATGACGGTGCCGGTGCCGGTCAGCGTCTGGGCGCCCACGATGTCGGTTCCCTTCGAGATCCCAAAATCCAGAACCTTGGGCTGCGTCGTGTGTGGCCCCACGGCCAAAAAGATGTTCTGTGGCTTCAGGTCCCGATGCGTCACGCCTACCTTGTGGGCCTCCACCACGGCCGAACAGACCGGCAACATGATGTCTGTGAGCTGTTGGGCCGGGAACGGTCCCGCCCGGCCCAGCAGCTGGCCCAGATCCTCGCCGCGCAGGAATTCCATGACGAGGTAGGTCTGGCCCGCGTCGCTACCCATGTCGGTGACGTCGACGATGTTCGGGTGACGAACGCGCGACGTCAGTTGGGCTTCGCGCAGGAATCGCGCGCGCGCGCCTGGAAGCGCGACGATCGTGGGTGACAGCACCTTGATGGCCACACGCTTGCCGATTTCGGTGTGGGCCGCTTCATATACGGCGCCCATTCCCCCCGCGCCCAGCAGGCGAAGGATCTCGTACTTCCCCAGCCGGGTACCGGGTCGCAGCCCCGGCTGCGCTTCGTCGCCAACGTCGCCAGGGTCAACCATGACTGGCGTAACTTATCGCCCGCCGAGGGTTCGGGGCAACTTCGGGGAGCGCACCGCGTCCAGAACGCCGGTCCGCCGACTCCGGGCTACATGCGTTTGCTGGCCAGCGCCAGACCCGATACGGCGCTCGGGTTTCCCGGGTCGAGGCGCAGCGCCTGCCCATAGGCCGTCGCCGCGGCCTCGAAATGGTTCAAGCGAAAATGCGCATCGCCGAGCAAGACCCTGGCGCGCGCGCCACCGCCGCGCTCCGCCGCGAGATTCGCGCTTCGAATGGTCTCTTCGTAGTTCTTCTCTTGAAAGGCAATCTCGGCCAGAGCGACCAGCGCCCGGCCCCGCGTCCCTTTGGTCTTGGTCAACTTGGTGAAGACCTCGCTCGCCTCGGAGAAACGCTGTGCCCTCAGTAGCTGCTCGGCCTCGCCCAGCATCTTCTTCGCATCGGCGGCGGATGGTCCCATCGCCAGGGTCCGGGCGCGGACGGGCAATGCCGGATTGGGCGTCTTGCCGTCCGACTCCGAGGTTGCGGGCCCGGCGCCCAGATCGCCGGTGACCGCGCCGCTCGGCTGCGCGGGATCCGCCGGTGAGGGGGCGGTCACCACCGGTCGGTCGTCGGTGTCCTGCGGGGGGAGGGCAATCGGATTCGCGACGGCGCCAGAGGCGGTCTCGGTCCCGAGCGAGCCGTGATCCAGGTTTGCCCGCGATCGGCTGATGCCGAAGATGGCTAACAAGACCGCCACGAACGCGGCGCCACCCACGAGGGACAGGCGGCGGCGATCCCCCAGCAGGCGATCCCACACCGCGGCACCGGCAAAGCCACCCGTCGTGTATCGCACGCCGTTCAGGATGAACGAGCGCGGCGTGTCCAACCTTCCATCGTTGCGCTCGTTGACGACCGCGGGGAGGCAGTGCCAGGCGATCTCGTTCAGCTCGCGTTCAAGATCCTCCATCGACTGCGGACGCGCTGCGGGATCCGTGGCCATCGTGCGCTTCACGAGATCCTCGATCTCCGCCGGAACATCCTGGCGGAAGGTAGAGATCGCCGCGGGCGTCTCGGTCGCCTTCTTGTGCAGGATCTCCATGAAATTTGACCCCTCGTACGCCGCGCGACCACACAGCATCTCGTACAGGAGGCCACCCACCGCATACACGTCCGAGCGCACATCGGCGGGCCGTCCCGCCGCCTGCTCGGGAGCCATGTACTCCGGCGTTCCCATCGCGACGCCCGGATTGGTCAGCTTGCGCCGCGGATTTTCCCGGTTGTCGCTGATCTCGTCTTCCTGGTCAGTCAAATTCTTGGCGATACCGAAGTCGAGTACCTTGACGAAGTCCTTCTGCCCGTCGCGCTCGACCAGCAACACGTTCTCGGGCTTGAGATCCCGGTGAATGACCCCGGCTTTGTGGGCGGCCTGAAGGGCGCGGCAGATCTGGACGGTGATGCCGAGCGCGCGGCGCAAATCCAGGCCCTTCTCCTCGAAGATGATCTCGCCCAGCTCTCGCCCCTCCAGGTATTCCATCACGAAGAAGAACGCGCCTTCGTCGGTGGTCCCCGAATCGGTGACGTCGACGACATTCGGATGACCGATCCGCGACGCGGCGCGGGCCTCGCGGCGCAACCGCTCAACGAGGTCGGGCGTCTGGCTATAGCCGGGGTGGAGAATTTTCAAAGCGACGCGCTTGCCGATCTCGATGTGTTCCGCTTCATAGACGCGGCCCATCCCACCCTCGCCGCGCAACCGCCGTACACGGTAACGGCCCGCGACCAGGGATCCGAGGACGGTCGTGCTCTGCGGATCCGGACTCGACGACGACGACGAATCGCCCGCATCGGCGAACGCGAGCGAGACATCGTCTTGATGGCGATCGCGCGCGCGATCCACGGGCACGGCCACCAGGGTTTCCCGCCCGGATCGGCGTGGCGGCGGTGGCGGCTTCGCCATCTTGGCGGGTGGTGGCCCCGGGCTCGGGATCGACAGGACAGGCATCGTCAGGGACGATACGGCTGACTCATCGTGCCCCCTCGCATGCTGATCGGACGGCCTGCGCAGCAGGGCGCGCGCTTCCGCCAACACTGCATCGCGATCTGCCTGTTCAGTGGCGATATCCTCTTCGTACAAGTCGGTCAGAAATTTTGCGATCCGCGCACTATCGGTCGCGGGCGCGGACGCCGCCAGATAGGCCGACAAATCGGCCGCGAAGTCCGCGCAGGTGAGATAGCGATCGGCCACTCGCGGCGCCAGTGCCCGCAAGACGATCCGGTCCAGCTCCGGAGGGACGCGAGAGGCGCGCTTGGAAGGCGCCACTATCTGGGGGTTGCGAACGGTGCGCAACAAATCCTCGGCCGCCGTCGCAGCCGCTGGAGCCGCGCCCGCTCGGCCCGCCCCACCGGCGGCGGGATTCTCGGCCACCGGCGCAACCGCCGCTTTCGCGGGATACAGCTGGCGGCCGGTCAATAGCTCCCAAAGAATGATTCCCGCCGCGAACTGGTCGGTCCGTCCATCCATGGATTCGCCGCGCGCCTGCTCGGGAGACATGTAGCTCACCTTGCCGTAGATGATGCCCGGCGCGGTCTTCTCCATCTTCAAGGTCGACGATGCCAGCCCGAAGTCGGTCAACTTGACCGAGCCGTCGTAGGAAACCAACACGTTCGGCGGTGAGATGTCCCGGTGGACCAACTTGATGTCGCCAAAGCCATGCGCGTAGGTCAGGCCCCGAGCCAACTCCCGCACGATGAACACGGCCACATCCATGGGGAACGCGACGCCCTTCTTGGCGCATCGGTTCCAAACGGCACGCAAATCCTTGCCATCGATGAAATTCATCCCGAGGTAGATCTCGCCGCCCACCTGGCCCGAATCGAAGACGGGCACCAGATTCTCGTGCGACAGCTGAACCACCACCTTGCCCTCGTCGCGGAAGCGCTGCAGGTATTCCTTGTCGGCCAGGTGTGGCAAGACCGTCTTGATCACGCAGACACGCGACTCCGCCGCGGTTCCGCGAACCGCCAGATACAGGGCTCCCATGCCACCCCGCGCGAGCGGCTTGGCCAACGCGTACTCACCAAAGCGTCGAGGAAACCCTTTCATCTTTTTCTCGTTGGGAACCAAAAGCCTCCGCGCCGACCATCACAACTGGCGAAAATGCCCCTTGCTCCCCGTTCCATCGACGGCTTCCGCCGGAATCCTGAGCGGACTTGCAAAGGCCCGGCAAACGCGAGCGCCGCGTCTGGACCTCCCACCTTTCCGTTCGTAGGCTCCATTGCGCATTCGCGCGGTCCATCGATGGATCCGGCGGCGGGCGCGGTGGTAGATTGTTGGCCGGACGATTCTACGGATGGCCGGCGAAAATCTTCTTGTCGTCGATGACAGCCCCACCATCCTGAAGGTCGTGGAGTCGGCGCTGGCCCGTGCCGGATTTCAGGTCGACACCGCGCTGAACGTCGAATCGGGAATGGCGTTGGCGCGGGCGCGCCGGCCCGCGGTGATCTTGATCGATTCTCTTCTTCAGGGAGATGAAGGAGACAACGAGACGGCGTCCACGCCAAAAGACCGACAAGGGCCCACAGGCAGCTTTCACCTGTGCGGCGCCCTAGCGGCGGACGCGCAGTTATCGCGCACACCGGTCGTGCTGATGACCGCCAAGGGCGAGGATCTGGAAACGCGGTACGCGCAGGCGTCCAATGTCATCGACTACATCACGAAACCCTTTTCGCCCGACGCGGTGCTCGCGGTCGTCACCCACGCCATTGAAAAGACTCGAACGGCGGCCCCGTCCCCAGGAACGAATTCCCGCGGCGGCACGGAGGAAAGGAGCGTTGTCGCGCAGGCGTTGTCGCGCTCGACGGCACCGGCGTCGGGCAACGTCCTGGACCGCTTCAGGGACGCCTTGGCGGAACGCCTGGAGCCACACTGGAGAAAATCAGGCACCCGGGACCTGACCGAAATTTGCAAGAGGGCCCTCCCAGACGACGCGCTGACGGCCTTGCTGGCAATCGTGGGACTGGGGGCGAGCGGCGCGGACACCGACGGAGACACCGATTTGAGCGGACAGCTGGCCGCCACGTCCCTCAGCGAAATTCTCACTCTCCTCGGCCAACAGAGCCAGACCGGAACCCTCCGTGTGTTCACCGAAGGCGCGCGCGTCGAGATCTTCTTCAGGAAGGGCCACATCGACTTCGCGGCCGCGGTGGGTGTGGCCGAAGAGTTCCTTCTCGGGCGTTTCGCGGTCGCGTCGGGTGACATCGCCCCCGACGCGCTGGCCCGGGTTCTGGACGCGCGCGCTCGACTGTCCGAGAAACCACCGCTGTTCGGCCGCGACCTGGTCGATCGCGGTCTCATCACCTCCGACCAGCTGAAGTCCGCAATGCGCCGCCAGACCGCCGAACTGGTCTATGAATCGCTTCGCTGGTCGCGGGGAACCTTTCGCTTCAGGCGCAGCGATGAGCTTCCCGAGCTGGCCCAGGAGGCGGCGCTGGCCATCGCGGTCGACGCCCTGCTACTGGAAGGCTTTCGTCGGGTCGACGAATGGCGCCTGATCGAACGCGACATTCAGAGCTTCGATCTGGTGTTCGTACGCGCCGAGGATCGCATCGCCGATCTGCCGCGCGGAACGCTGACCCGAGACGAAATCGCGGTCCTGGACGCGCTCTCGGGCAAGAACTCGGTGCGCGACGTCGTCCGTTCCCTGCGCATGGGCTCGTTCGATGTCAGCAAGATCCTGTATCGCCTCCTGCGCACGAAACTGATACGCCGACGCGTTCAGCCCATCGCCACGCACTGACGGTCACGCGATCGATCGATTTTCGTACGCGGGCGCGGAATCGTCGGATGCATCGAGCTTGCGAAGCTTGTAGCCCATGCCGCGGACGGCCTCCAACAAATCCCCCGCCGGGCCCAGCTTGCCGCGTAGGTTCAGGATGTGGGTGTCGACCGTTCGAACGCGACCCACGTGCCGATATCCCCAAACGCGGGTCAGGAGCTCCTCACGAGAAAAGACCACCCCTGCCCGTTCGGTCATGAACTTGAGCAACTGGAATTCGTACGGCGTCAACTTCAGCGCCTGGCCGTGGTAGCTGGCCTGCAGCGCCACGCAATCCAAAACGAAGCCACCATGGCGAACCACCCGCCCTCCTTGGCCCATCGTCTCTCGCCACCCGAGCTGGCGCAGTCGCGCCGAAAGCTCGCGTGGAATGATTGGCATCAACAGGAAATCGTCGGCGCCCACCTCGGGATCGAGGCCCGCCACGCGCGTGACATCCACACACAGGAGCACGCGCGCACTGGCCAACGCGTCGACGGCACGCAGGCGCTTGATCGCGTCGCGACCGATCTCCAGGTGCGCGCCCGCCTCGATGATGAGAACGTCGGCCGCGAGGCCACGTTCACGGATGTCGGTCAGGTCGTACCCCACCACCACCACATGGTGCCCCATCCCACGAACGATCGCGGCGGGTGAATCCACGCGCGCCGCACTCTGCCCCGGATCAAGGGTAACGACTGTGACTTTTAGGACTTCCGGTGATGCCGAGACCATGGCGAGCCCGGAAACAACAGGTCAATCTGTGAACCCGGGAAATTTAGTCTAGGCGGATCTGGGTTACGGGGTGATTTCGGCTCGATAAATACTTTGTAACTTACCTTTGGGACGCCTTTGGGGACGCATCGGGCGGCGCCATTTGGCGACGCGCGGGGTGGTCTCGGTCAGCGCCGCTTGGGGGTACGCCGACCGCGNNTTCGGGCTTGTCACGGGTAGAGCCTCCTCGGCGGCCGCGCCGATCGCGCGCGCCCGCCTTGCCTCCGGCGGTCGCCGCGTGCCGCCTCTGTCGTTCGCCGTGCTCGTGCAATGCAAAATCGATCTTGCGCCGCACGACACTCACCGACTGGACCTCGACCTTGACCGTGTCGCCCAGGGAAAACGTCCGCCCGCTCCGACGCCCGACCAGACGCGCCGTGACCTCGTCGAACAGATAGTAGTCGTCGGAGAGCGCTTCGACGCGCACCAAGCCCTCTATGAAGGGCTGATCGATCACCACAAATACGCCAAAACCCATGACCCCCGAGATGGTACCGTCGAACACGTCGCCGATCCGATCGCGCATGAAGTACGCGCGATAGATGTCGACGACCTCGCGCTCCGCTTCCATCTTGGAGCGCTCCGCGAACGACGCGTCCGAAGCCATCCGCTGCAGCTCCGTTCGATCAGGGGGAGCTTGAATCGTGGCGGATTTCCATCCGCCGGATGGCTTGCCCTCCCCCGCCAGCCGAACCTTCAGCAAGCGGTGCACGATCAAATCCGGGTAGCGACGAATGGGCGAGGTGAAATGCAAGTAGTCGCGAGAAGCCAGGCCGAAATGGCCGACATTGACCACATCATACGTGGCCTGTTTGAGGGATCGGAGCAGCGCGAACGACAGCGGCTTCTCGGCGCTGTGACCGCGCAACTTCTCGAGAACCTTGCGCAAACCCCGGGGGGTCCGCGCCTCGTCGACATCGATGGTGATGCCATAGTGCGTGGCCAGGGCCGCGAACTGCTCCAGTCGTCCGGCGTCGGGGGCATCGTGGATGCGCCAGACGGCATTTTCGCCACGATCACGAAAGCTGGAGGCCACGGCTTCGTTCGCCGCCAACATGAACTCCTCGATCATCGAGTAAGCCTGCCGCTCGCCCGGATCGCGCCGTGACTTGCGAATGTCCCTGACCAAGCGTGGATCGTCGTGGTCGAGCTCGACAAAGGGTTCCGGCAGGTCGAAATCCAAGGAGCCGCGTTCCAGACGTTTGGCTCGCAGCTGGCGCGCCACCGAATCCATCTGGCGCAGGGCCGGGAGGAACGGTTCGTACTTGCGGCGTTTCCCGCGGACATCGCCCCCCAGCGCCGCCGCCACGCCCGGGTAGTCCAGCCGGGCACGCGAATGGATCACCGCGGCCGAAAATTCCGTCTCCTTGACGTCGGCATTTCGATCCAGATCGATACGCGTGACCATCGCGAGCCGGTCCTCCTCAGGAACCAGAGAACACAGGTGGGCCGACAGCGGTTCGGGCAACATCGGGATCGCCCGGTTCGGCAGGTAGAGGCTGCAGCCGCGCTTGCGGGCTTCGGCGTCGATGGGTGAGCCCTCGCGCACGTAGTGTGAAACGTCGGCGACGGCCACCCACAGTCGGGTGCCGCCCCCCGGCAGAGACTCGATGGCCACGGCATCATCGAAATCGCGCGCGGTCTCGGGATCGATCGTCGTGAACGGGACATGCCGCAGATCGGTGCGGTCGTCCAGGTCGCGGCCACCGACGGTCTGGGGCAGCCCGGCGGCGATGCGCTCCACCTCGTCGGGAAACGAGTCTTCGACATCTGCCACCGCCAAGACCTTTTCGACCTCGGTGCGCGGATCATCGGGATCGCCAAGCACGCGCAGGATCCGCGCCTCGATCGGCCCATCCGGGGTTTCCGGATAGCGCGTGATTTCGGCCACCACGGCCTGACCCATTTGCGAGGCCGCGATCTTCTCGGCCCCATTCAGAACGACGATCCCGGTGATGCGCGGATCGTCGGGCTGCAGTTGCACGCGCCGGCCGCCACCGGTCAGCTGTCCGGTTATCTTGGCGCGCCCGCGCGCGACGACGCGCACAACCCGACCCTCGAACCCCCGCACCCCGACCCAGGAGTCGATCTCGACGGTGTCCCCGTCCATCGCCGTCCCCCGGTTGCGTGCCGAAATGTGGACGTCTTCGGAGTTGTCGTCGGGAACCACGAACCCGTATCCGGCCGGGTGAACCTTGATTCGACCGGCGAGGCGCCGGGTCGAGGCGGCGGGCAACCGCGGCGCCGAGGAATAATCGAAATCATCGTCTGACAAGGAAAGAACCTTTCGTGAACAGAAAGCGCGGTAATTTTAGGGGACCCGAAGCGCGTACAGGTTCTTGTCGTCCGAACCCACGTAAATGGTTCCGTCGGACGCGAGCACGGGTGAGCTATCGATATCCCCTTCCAATTCGACCGACCAACGAAACCGACCATCGGCTTCGAGCGC
>PMNO01000576.1 GCA_003161835.1 Myxococcales bacterium
TGGTGGCGGGGCTGATCGATCTGTACGAAGCCAGTTTCGAAAAACGTTGGTTGCAGGAAGCGCTGGCGCTCGCGCACCAGATGGAACGCCGGTTCGCCGATCCGGCGGGCGGCTGGTTCATGACCAGCGCCGCGCACGAGGTCTTGATCGCGCGTGAGAAACCCGCGTACGACGGCGCCGAGCCGTCGGGTACGTCGGTGGCCCTGATGAACGCGGTCCGGCTATCGGCATTCACCGACGATGACGACTGGCGGCAGGTCGCGGAGCGCGGATTTCGCACTCACGCCAAGGTCCTGACGGACCGGCCCATCGCCATGACCGAAGCATTGCTGGCGCTGGAGTTTTTCTGGGATCGCCCGCGCGAAATCGCGATCATCTGGCCCGCGGCGGAGACCGCCACCGCCGCGGCACCGTTGCTGTCGGTCTTGCGGCGCACGTTCTTGCCGTCGAGCGTGCGTGCGGGCGGGTCGGAATCTGAGGTCGAGGACCTGGGACGGATCGCTCCTTTCGTTCGGGACAAAGTTGCGCGGGACGGGCGCGCCACGGCCTACGTGTGCATGCACGGCCAGTGTGGCCTGCCCGCCGTGGAGCCCGATCAACTGCGGGCGCAATTGGGCTGAGATTAGCCGTCGGCGCCCCCGCCTATCCCGGGAGCCGCGCAAGCCGCAGGTCAATCTCGCGGTCCACGAAACGTCCGCTCCTCGGGACGCGGAGCCTCAATGCGGGCTGTCAAGGCGGGCGCGGCGCGCCGGAAAAAGCGCGCGCCCAATTTCCGTCGCCGACGTCTCGAAGTGCGCGGCCATTCGGGTGAGTACCACGGTCGTCAGCCGGCGGCCGGGAGGGCGAATGACCGCGCCCGCGAAGGACTCATCGACCGGCAGGGTGCAGGTCGCGCGTGCGGCGGCCAGGGCACGCGCCAGTGCCGTTCCGGACAGCTGCTTGGTTCGACCGGACGCCCGCTTGATGATCAAGGCGGCGCGCATCAAGCCATGATAGGCCAGGACCCAGCTCATCCAGCGATCGTCAAAAGCATCGTCAACCGCATCGTCGACCGCGCCGTCGTCCGTGTTGACCGCCATGTCACCCGCGTGGCCTTCGCCAAGCGCGTGTTCGAGCTGTCCAATCCGGCGCAGCAGCTCCGCCAGGCCGAGGATGTCCAGCTCGCGCAGCGCTCCCGGAAATTCTTGCGCGAGGTCACGCAGCGCCCCGCGATCCGTGGGGCCGTTGCCCGCGGTTGTTTCTCTCGGACCGGCCGCCATCGGAGCGGCGCCCGGGCTCAGGTCCTTGCGCGCTCGCCATGCCGCCAGGAGCCGATACTTGCGCAGCAAGGCCAACCTATCCTCGCGTGATGGACGGCAATCGGCCTGTGCGCCGCCCCCTTTCTTCATGGGGCGGGACCGGCCGCGCGCAGCGCACGCGCGACCTCGTCGGCAAGTCTCCTTCTGCGATCGACGAGGTGGCGTATCGTCGTGGCGCGGGTCCGCCACCCGAGATGCCGAACCGCCTCGGACACCAGCCGCAACGTCTCTCCCAGGCGGAGGGCCGCGTAACCAGCGGCCGGTGCCATCACGACTGACCCGAGGCCCCACCCAAGTCCGAAGGTGCAACCGATGGCCACCGCCTCCACGGTCCACGCCACCGCCAGGAACGTCGCGCCCACGATCATCTTGATCGTGGAAAGCACATCCTCGTCGCGCGTCATCCGCGCCGACACGACGCCCGCCAAGCGGTACGGCACCCAGCTGGTGATGAATCCCCAGGCCGCGACCGGCAGCATCACGAGGGCGCGGCCCAGGACCAGTGCGATGTCGCCAAATGAAAGCCGAGGGGCCTCGATGGCCCAGGGATCGCGAATCCCCAACCTCGCGATGATCCGCGCATAGCGCCGCGCCTCCTGGGCCACCTGTTCCAGTCGTTCCGGATCCGTTTCCTTCAATCTTGCGTAAGCCTCCAGGAGCTCGCGCGTGCGGGCGCGCCGGCGATCGGGGGAATCATCCTGCGGATCCGCGGCGGTCCAGCTGGCGACGCGCGCGATTCCGGCCAGCAGATCGCTGGTCTCCGCCTGCAGGACCAGCTCGTTCAATCGGCCGCGTATCTCCGCCGTGAGTTGATCGATCGCCTGACGTTGATCGGCGCCGAAGGTTTGCAGGTATTGGTGCAGGTCAATGGGCGGGCCGAGAATGAGATGAACGCCCGTTCGAAAAATCGCCTTGTCTTCGTACCAGGTCCCCGCGGGCACGAGGACCAGCGGCCGCCGATTTTGTTCGGCCGGAGCGGCGGCGGCCTCGGCGGCGGCCGAAAGAGCGATCCGCGAGGCCCCCGATTTCAGGGGCTTGAGCTGCGGATCCGAATGCGACGTCCCCTCGGGATAGAGCGCCAGCTCCGCGCCGGCGCCGAGCTCGGCGCGACAACGCGCGAAGGTTTCTTCGTTGCGAGTAACGGTCTGTCCGCGCTCATCCACGCGCACATCCTGTTGGCGATAGACGGGGAGACAGCCGAAGGCGTCCATCGCCAGACGCCCGAACGGATTCCCCCACAGGGTGCTCTTGGCCAGGAATCGCACCGGGTGTCCCGTGCAGACCCGAAACACCAGCGGATCNNGGACTCGGCCAACCATCGCAACAGGGAAACCGCCAGCCGCCGCATGGCCACCATGATATATCCGAGCGGCCCCCCAGCGATCCCGCCTCAAGTTGGCGTCGCTGGGAGCGGGCAATCAGCGGAAGCATTTCGGCTGGCGGCGCGGTAGACCTTGCCGCATGCATAGCCAACGATACGCGTCGGTGGGGGCGGGGGCGATGGTGCTGGTGGTTACCTTG
>PMNO01000094.1 GCA_003161835.1 Myxococcales bacterium
GTTCAAGGCGGTCTGGCCGACGCGATCGGGATCCACCATTGCTTCATCATCCCTGCCGTCTGCTACCTCTACATCGCTTGGTACGGCCTAAAAGGCCACCGCCGCCGCTCCGCGGCCCGCGTCGCCGCCCCGGTCGCCACGACCTAGCTGCGGTAACGATCGAACAGCCATGACAGCGCGACGACGAACGCGCACCCGATGACGTTGAACCACAGAAACCCCAGATCGGTTGCCAACCACACGGCAATCACGAGCCCTTCCGAACACAGCGCTGCAACGAACACGGCTGTCGCACGAACTCGTTTCGAGAAGAATGCCACCACGAAGACGCCCAAGATGGTGCCGTAGAAGAGCGAACCCAAGATGTTCACGGCTTGAATCAAATTGTCGACCAGTGAGGCGAACGTCGCGAATAGAAGCGCCAACACGCCCCACCCAGCCGTGAATAGTTTCGCGACGCGCAGATAGTGGGCATCGCTCGCCGATGGGCGCACGCTGCGCTTGTAGAAATCGACGACGCTCGTGGAAGCGAGTGCCGTCAGCTCGCTGGCCGTCGACGACATCGCCGCACACAGGATCACGGCCAACAACAGCCCGATCACCCCCCTCGGAAGATTCGCCTTTACGAAAGAGATGAAGATGTAGTCGGTATCGTTGGCGTCGGCGGGCGACAGAACCTCGCGAACCAGATGACGGGTGGTCTCGCGAATGGCCAGCTCGTCCGCTTCCGCCGCGCGAATACCTACCGATCGGGCGTTGGCCTCGACAGCGTCATGTCTGTCTAGGGCCGCCTCGAGGCCGGCAATCGCAGTCTGCTTGCGCCCGAACGCGGCTCGCTGCGCCTGTTCCAGGGCGCCGAGCTCGGGCGCGCGACGCGACCCGCGCACGCGCGTCAGGGCCGCGTCGTTGAAGAACACGGGCGGCGCGTTGAACTGATGGAAGATGAACACCATCACGCCGACGAACAAGATGAGGAACTGCATCGGAATCTTGACCAGCCCGTTGAACAGCAACCCCAGCCGACTTTCCGTGATCGACCGCCCCGATAGATATCGTTGTACCTGCGACTGATCGGTGCCGAAGTACGACATCGCCAAGAAGAAGCCGCCTGTCATCCCGGACCAGAAGGTGTAGCGGCTGCCGAGGCCTGTTGAGAAGTCGACGATGTTCATCTTCCCGAGCACCCCCGCCAGCCCCACTGCCCGCCCGAACGTGAATCCCGCCGGAAGGCGCGTCACGATCACGACGAAGGCGACCGCCATTCCACCCAGCATGACCACCATCTGATGCTTCTGCGTCTGGCTGACCGCGCGCGTGCCCCCCACCACTGTGTACAGGGTCACGAACGCTCCGATCGAAATCGACGTCGCGTGCAGGGACCAGCCCATCACCGTCGACAGGACGATGGCCGGAGCGTAGATCGTGATTCCGGCCGACAACCCGCGCTGGACAAGAAACAGGAACGCTGTCAACTGGCGCGTCTTGCGATCGAAGCGCGTTTCGAGGAACTCATACGCCGTGAACACGCGGAGGCCGTAAAAGCGAGGCACGAACGCCACCGATACCGCCACCATCGCGAGCGGCACACCGAAGTAGAACTGCAAAAACCGCATCCCGTCGGTGTAGGCCTGGCCCGGTGTGGACAGGAAGGTGATGGCACTGGCCTGCGTCGCCATGACCGACAGTCCGATTGTGTACCATTTGTCGGCGTAGCCGCCGTGCAGGTATCCCGCCACACCGCGCGTATGGCGCGTCCTCCACAGACCGTACACGACGATCGCACCCAGCGTGCCGAACAGCACCAGCCAGTCGAGCAGGCTCATCGCAGGGTCATCGGTAGACGGCGGTCAGGACCCCGAAGAGCACGACCTCGGCAGCCAGTGCTCCAAGAACGATCGCGTATATGGCACGCCAACTCAAAAACGGCGGCGCGGCGTCCATCTCCTCTCGCCGTTCGACGCCGGTTGGCGATAGGCGCGTGGGACTATCGAGCATGTACGGTCGGCCTCCGCGCCAGGAGATTCGCGAACAACCGATACGCCCCGGGGACACCCGCCGGGAGCTGGCGAAAAAACGCGAGACCGGTGTAGACGAACATCCCCTTGCCATACTTGGCGCATAGCACGCTGCCCGATAGCGCCTTCTCATCCGGGTCGTGCATGGAAAGCATCGTCTCGTATTTCGGGTCCCATTTGGTGGCGAAATACAGACCCCGCTCCTGAATCCACCCGTCGAAATCCTTCGGCGCAATTTTGTTCGGCGTGGTCAGAACCGGATGCGTGACGTTCGAGAACGTAACCGTCGCCGCCTCGTCGGTGACGCGGTCGTGACCGATTTCGAACGGGAACGGCCCGATGGGGACAGTCAGCGGTCCGAGTCGGCTGTTGGTGTTGTACTGCACGACCAGCGTGCCCCCGGACTCGACGTATTTCATCAACGCGGGGTGAGCCGCGCGCAGACGTTCGTTGCTGTTGAACGCGCGCACGCCGACCACGACCGCGTCATAGCCGACCAGCCCCGATATACCTTCCCGTAGCGCCTCGTCCCCCATCACGGAAACGTCGTAGCCTACCCGGCGTAGACTGGCCGGGACCTCGTCCCCCGGGCCCGGGATGTATCCAATTTTCTTCCCCGCCGTTTCGAGCGCCACGGGGACCAGCCGCACATCGGCATCGGCCAGCCAAGTCTGAATGGGAATATGGGAATGCTCGATGTGAACGACGCCCCGTGACAGGCGCGCGGGGCCGACTTCGGCGACGAAGCGCAGCGTTGCGGCCATCCCTCCCTCCCCACCGCGAACCGGGGCGGCCTCGCGCCGGACCTGAAACTTCACCTCGATCTCTTGTCCCCGGGCGCCGATCGCGAACGGCGCATGCGCGGGCTCGACAGTCCAACCAGGAGGAACGTCCGCCCGCAGGGTGCCAACGACGGTCGAGGCGCCGGCCACGAGGTGAACGGTCAGCGGTGCCGGTCCGCGACGCTGGGTGGGAAACATCAGGACCTTTGTGTCGGGTTTGACCGACACGATCGGCGTGACCTCGAATGCGCGATATCGCTCGCCCGCGACGGGATCGATCCATTTGAAAGCGATCGGCCGCGACACGACGATCGGCCGGTGCCCGACGTCGAGAACGAAATCGACGCGCAGCGGAGGCTCGTCCTGAGGCGTCCCGATGCTGCGCGGATCGGGCGCCGAGAAGAGGCCCGCTGTCGGGGGAGACGCCAACCAGTACGGCGTCGTGACGGAAAAATCTGGAGGGATCGTCAGCTTGCGTTTGATCTCGACCGGCCCCGTCACCCCCCCCGCAGGCGCGGTCAACGACTTGCCCACCACCGCCGTCCCGCCCGCAACCGGGAACCCCGCCTCTTTCAAAATCACGGACGCGCCGCTGCGTCCGATGGCGGTCGCGGTCACCTCGATGTCCGTCCCCGGCGCCGCGCGAAAATCGGCCGCCGTCGCGTCGAGGAATAAACCTGCGCAGGCAACGATCAAATCTCGCACTTCGCCCTTCTTTCGCGCGCGCCAGGTCGCATCGGGAACGGCGTCGAGAGCCGCATCACACTCAAGCAAATCGGGGATCGATGCCTCCGGCGCGGACGGATTGAACCCATGGACGACCTTTTCGATCGCCGCGCGCAAGCCAGCCGTTCCCGCGATACGTCCCCAGGAGAAATCGATTCCCTCGAGCAGCGCTCCCTTCTTCGTGGTTCCGCCGCCCGCTTCCGCGAGTGTCGAGAAGTATTCGACGTTGGATGCGCGCGCGCGGGCCACGCCGAAACCTTGGCTCTTGTGCATGCTGCGGCTATCCGCCGCGATCTCGCCGTACGACGCGCCCAGCAGCGCGTTGTATCCCCCGACATCCCATTTGTCGAAGTGGGAGAAATCCTCCCCCGGCTTGGCGAAAAATGTCGACCTATTCCACAACAGCCTGTGGGCCTGCCACACGGTCACGCCGGTCACGAGCTGCTCGGGATGAAACTGCGGATCGGCGGCGGCCCGGAACGCCTCGACCGCCAGCATCGCTGATGCCGTGTGGTGGCCATGCGTGTCCGAAGGTTCCGGCGAGAACCGCGTGATGATCGCGTCGGGTCTGAACCGGCGAATGACCCACACGACGTCGGCGAGCACGGCGTCCTTGCCCCAGATGCGCAACGTCTCGTCGGGGCTCTTCGAATAACCGAAGTCGCGCGCCCGTGTGAAGAACTGCTCGGCGCCATCGATACGACGGGCCGCCAGCAACTCCTGCGTGCGGATGAGGCCCAGCTCGGGTCCCTGTTCGGACCCCACCAGGTTCTGGCCGCCGTCACCCCGGGTGATCGACAGGTAACCCGTCCGCAACAGCGCGCCGTTCGCCAGATAGGCGAGCAAGGCGGTGTTTTCGTCGTCGGGGTGGGCCGCTATGTAAAGCACGCTACCGACCACCCCCAGCTTGCGGATCGCGAGCTGAGTCTGCGCGGCGTTTGGCTGCGGGGGAGGACCGGCGGCGTGTGCGCGACCCGTCATCGACAAAAGGATGCCGACCGTCGACAGACCAACGCCGACAAGGTGTGTTGTTCGCATGATTCGGGAGGTCTCGAGGGAGGGAGGTCGACGGGCACCATGGGGGGCTTGGCCGCGCCCAAGGACGCGCGGTTCACGGACGCAGAGTATAGTGGGATCCCCCCGGTGGCTCGCGCATTCTCATCTTCCTACCTTGCCGGCGACCCGGCGGCATTGAGTTTTCTCCCCCACGATTTCCGGGAGGCATCGGCTCGGATCACACGTGCGCGTGAGGCGGCGCGGCGTTCGTTGCCGCGGGCGCTCGGTGAAGTCCTGACCGCCCAACAGGCCTGCCTACCCCCTAGCCCCGCCCGTCAAGCCAACCTCGACGCGCTGGTCGCTGGCAATACAGCGGTCGTCGTCAGCGGCCAGCAGGTGGGCCTGTTCCTCGGCCCACTTTACACCTTCTACAAGGCGGCTTCCGCGATCGCCGTGGCGCGCACCATCGAGGCCGAGTCGGGCGTGAGGTGCGTTCCGTTGTTCTGGCTTCAGACGGAAGACCACGATTTTGCGGAGATCGCCGGCTGCACGGTGCCCAGCGCGGACGGAAACCTCGTGTCGTTGGCGCTCCACGAAGACCCGAACGGCGATGGCCGCCAATCCATCGCACACCGCCGGCTTGGTTCCGAGGTGACTGGTCTGCTCGACACCCTCGCGACGCACCTTGGCTCCGATCTGGCCGCCGACGAGGTGATCTCCGTGCTGCGGGCCCAGTATGTCGCGGGACGCTCGCTCGCCGATGCGTTTGCAGGGACCTTGGCGAGCGTGTTCTCCGAGGAGGGGCTGTTGATCTTCGATCCACGCGACGCGCGCGTGGCGCAGCTGGCGGCGCCGATCTATCGCCGTGCGATCGAAGACGCCGACGCTATCGACCGGCAGCTGAGCGAGCAGAGCGGCAGGCTGCGGGACGCCGGTTTCGCGGAGCAAGTCCCCTTGCGTCCAGGCTGCCCGCTCGTGTTCTTCCACTCTGGTGAGGCGGCCGGCCCGCGGTTCCGCCTGCAGCGCCACGACGCCGACGGCGCGCCGAACGCGTGGAAACTGGCTGGAACGGACGAATGCGTCTCGCAGGTGGATTTGCTTGCGACCATCGCCCGCGATCCGTTGCGCGCTTCGACGTCCGCCCTGTTGCGACCCATTGTCCAAGATTCCCTGTTCCCGACCGTCGCGTACGTGGGAGGGCCGGCGGAGGTCAGCTACTTCGCACAGCTCATGCCACTGTATTCCCTGTTCGGGCTGACCCCGCCCGTGATCGTTCCGCGGGCGCGTTTCCGCTGCGTGGACGCCCGCGCGCGACGCCTCCTCGCAAGCCTGGCGCTCGAGCCGGAAGACGTCGACCGAGCGGAGGGCGACCTCCTTGAACGCGTCGCCGTCGCTCGTCCCGCCGATGCCCCGGATCCAGCGGCTCTCAAGCGCGCCGTCGCCAACGACATCGCGCCGCTGGTGGCGCGGATTGCCGACGCCATCACGGCCGACCGCCCTCACCTCGGGCGCGCGGCGGACCGGACACGCCGCAGCGTCTCGCACGCGCTCGCGCGTCTCGTCGACCGCTACGCCCGCGATCTCCTCGATGAGGACTCGACTGCGCGCCGCCGTCTCCAGAGTCTCCAGCACCTGCTCCGCCCCGGTGGCGTTGCCCAGGAGCGCGTCTATGGGTGGCCGACGTTTGCCGCGCGGATGGGGCCGGCGACGTTCAAGCGACTGGTCTTCGAGCGTTTGGCGCAGGGGGGGCCGTTCGTGACCGAGCTTCGGGAGCTGCGGCCGTGACAGTGCCACAGCCCGCTCTGCGCATCGGGATCGCGTGCTTCTCGACCTTCGGAGGCAGCGGCGTCGTTGCGTCCGAGGTCGCCTTGTCCCTGGCCGCCCGCGGGCACCGAGTCCACGTCTTCAGCGACGAGCGACCGAGCCGCCTCGGCGAGGAAAGCGACAACCCGGTGTTCCACGCCGTCGAGCTGCAATCCTATCCTCAACTCAAGGACAGCCCGTACTTGCTCGGCCTGACCTCAGCGATCGTCGGCGTCGCACAGCGGGAGGGACTCGACGTGGTGCATGCGCACTACGCGATCCCACATGCCATCAGTGCCTACCTCGCCAAGCAGGTGTTGCGGTCGGACGCCCCGGTGGTCGTAACGACCTTGCATGGCACCGATATCACCTTGGTTGGCAGCGACCCTACCTTCCTTCCCTTGACCCGCTTCTCGATCATGGCGAGTGACGCCGTGACGACGCCCTCGGCTTGGGCGGCGGAGGCGACCTATCGCAGCCTCGACGTGCCGCGATCGGTTTCGATCGAGGTGATTCCGAACTTTGTGGATACGGCCCGGTTTCATCCGGCGTCTGCTGGCAGCGCCGGCCCGGGCGACCGATCGCTGGCGATGGTCCACGTGTCCAACTTCCGCCCGCTCAAGCGCGTCGACGACGTCATCCGCATCTTCGCCGAAACGCGACAGCGATTGCCCGCCGGGATGCCACTCGGCCTGCGCCTCGTCGGAGACGGACCCGAACGACCGCACATCGTCGCCCTGGTGGATACGCTCGGGCTCCGCGAGCACGTGCTGTTTCTTGGCGAGCGCGTCGACCTTCCGACAGTGCTGCGCGACAGCGATCTGTTCCTGTTGCCAAGCGAAACCGAAAGCTTCGGCCTTGCCGCGCTAGAGGCCCTGGCGTGCGGTGTTCCCGTCGTGGCATCGCGGGTGGGCGGGATCCCGGAGGTCATCACGGATGGCGAGGTCGGACTGCTCGCACCGGTCGGCGACGTTTCGGCCATGGCCTCTCACGCCGCTCGACTCCTCACCGACGACAGGCTCCGGGCGCAATTTTCGCGAGCGGCGCGGCAGCGGGCGGACACCCATTTTCAGCGAGAGCCGATCGTCGCGCGCTATGAGAGCCTCTATGTGCGACTGCTCGCGGCCCGCTAGCTCCGTCAGCTCTTCTTGCTCCATTCGCCAAGCGCTTTCTTCACCTCGGCCTCGAGGAAAAACCCCGGGCCAGCCTTCTGGCCAAGGTCATACGCCCTTTGCGCCTGAGCGTGGGCTTCCTTGAAGTTGTTCTTCGCCGCCAGCACGGATGCCTTGATCCACAGGTTGAACCAGTCCTCTTTCAGCGCGAGCGATTGCTCGATGTACTTCATCGCGCTGTCGTAGTCCTTCTTCGTCTCTTGCATGTAGCGCGCCGCGTTCGCGTAGGTTCGCCATGTGTTGTCCAACGCATTGTTGATGTTCGCGATGGCCTGGTCGCCGGTATTCACCTTGATGGGAATCGACACGCGCAGCTTCTCCCATTCGATGTCTAGGGACGCTTTGTCGTCCGTGAAATCCGAAAACATGTACGCGAGTCGCTCGCGGTGCGGCGCCGGCTTGGCGTGAACCTTGACCCGCACGAGATCCAGCTCGGGCTTGTAGTCGCGGCCCGTGCCCGCTTGGTCGGGGTTCTTGTTCAGAATGACCGTCCACTCACCGCTCTTGGCTGGGATGGTGAATAGCGAATACGTTCCCGCGGGCACGGCTTTGTCGACGAACGTGACGTCCTTGCTGAAAGTTATCTTCGTCGCTTGATTCGCCCCCGTCCGCCACATCTTGTCGAACGGTACGAGCGCTCCCCATATCTTGCGTCCCTTCACCCCAGGAGAGCTGTAGTCGACTGAGATCTGGGTCAACCCAACGTCCTGCGAGACCTTCGCGAAGGGGCTGGGACGGGGAAGATCAACGTCCGCGAACGACTGCTGCGGCGCCAAGGACAGCACGAGTAGGAGCGCCAAAGAGGAACCAACGCGGGTCATGCTCGACATAGGTTTTTCCTTTCGGAACGGGACCCTATTCGCCTTGCTCACCCGACGCAAGGCGATGGCCCGCGAGCGCGCATGCCGACATGCAACCGACCGCTCTGATGTGCGCGCTGAATCTATCGGGCTGTCTGTTTCGAAACATTCCGAGCAGCCATGGGAATACCGAACCTTGAGCGCGGCCGCCCTGATCAAGCCGGAATTGCCCCGGCATTCACCCTTCGGGGCCTTCGCACAACCCACTCGGCCACGTAAACATTGATGAGCCATCCGGCGGCCATGAGCGCATCGCGTACCAGGCCACGCGGGGTGCCCACGAGCAAGAACCAGGGCAAATGGGTGAAGACTTGCGTGCCGGCGCCCATGCCGAGGGCATAGGTACGAATCATCCAGACGCCGTGCTCGGGGTAGCGGCGGTGCTTCAGGGCGACTACCGCCATGATCAAGAACGCCAGCATGACGGTGCCGACGAGCCAGCGAATGAAATAGAGAGTGGGGCCATCTCCCTCGACGTGAGGATACGTCTGCGTGATCCACAGTCCTGAAAGCCCGACAATGAAGGCCACCGGAATCAGAAGCCGACCTGCGGCTCGGTGCCAGCGCAAATGCTTTCGGCGAAAGCTCTTGGGGAATTGAAACGCTCCCACTACGCCGAACAAAACAACCGCCACGATGTGTATCACCACGGGGATTGGGTCGGCGAAAAACCGGGCATTGTCCGGTGTGATGTTTGTGCCTCTTGCGAGGGACACGAGGCGAGCGACTCCGGCCAAGGAGGGAACCAGGCTGAGCAACAGCAGCGCGGCCAGCAGAATTCGATCCTTCTTGGGGTTCATGGGCGTCCGGGTGGCGAGAGTGTCAAGGAAGGACGAGAGGGTGTCGAGAGGAACGCGCACGATGGCTTCGAGGTCCGCGGGAAGTGGCTTNNCGCCGGACGAGCCGCGGGCCAGCGCGACGTCGAGGCGGATATTGACGGGGTTGCGGCCGGCCACATTGAGACGAAGCCCCAACCCCCCGGCCGCCTTGAGGTTCTCGCCACCCACGTGCGCGAGATCGGGAAAGACGTTGCCGGCGGCGCCGAACACCGCGGCCCCGAGGCGCCAGAACAGCGGCACCCGCCACTCGGCCTGACCCGCCATGTAGACCTTGTCGCGGTAGCGGCCCTGGAAGNNGACAGCGGCAGGGAGATGAACGTGCGCTGGTCCGCCTTCAGCTCGACGAAGCGGTATTCGCTGAGCCAGGCCGGAAGGTATGCGGTCAACGTCAACGCGGTGAGGCTGCCCGCGCGCGGGTAGTTGGAATCGTCGCGCGAGTCGCGCGCGAGGGTCGGGCCGATGCCGATCAGCCTGCCCTGGCGGCGGCGCGTGGCCAAGTAGTCGGCCACCGGACCGCCGGGCGCGAAGCTCCGGAGACCGTAGTAGCCGCCGACCGCGTTCATTCCCACGAAGATGCGCTCGACCACGCGGTGGGAGTAATTGGGCTGCGCCCCCACCGAGAGCGGCGTGTAGTGGTCAGCGGCGCCCGTCGGCGTGTCGTTGCCCAGACCCCAAAAAGTGCTCGGGAAGCGCTGGATACCCATGTCCACTTTGAGGCGGTCGTGGTCCTGGTTCCAGAACTTCATGCCGCTGAGCCCGAAGGCATACTGGCGGCGCAGCGTGGCCGTGACAGCCCCGGACAGCGTGTCGTGGCGCTCCTCGGTCGCGCTGCCCGACGAGGCCGTCCGCACGAGTACCACCTGCCCGACCGCGCCGAGCGAGGTCTCCGGCTGGTAGTAGATGAGCGGGAGGGCCGCGAAGTCCCAGGCTCGAGGCGGGTGCGCGGCTGCTCCCTCGGGGACCTGCGCCGGCGCCGCCGTCTCGGGGCTCTGCGCGGCGGCCGCTCGCGCCCCGAGCGCGATCCCGAAGAACACCGTCGCTCGGGCAAGGACCCTTTGCATGCCCACGGGGCGAGACGGCGAGACCACACGGATCTTCCCCCGCGCGATCAAATTGCGAGCGGCGCNNTAACGGTCTGGCTCCGCGGGCCCGCCACGCAGCGCTTGTGGGTGTACTTACACGCAGCGCGAAGGTGGGGTCAAGACAGCCGGAGCGGCAATGGGCAGCCCGGACACCTGTCTCGTGTTGTCCGCGGACAGCTGTCGGCTGTTGGCGAAATCGGCTGACAATTCAACGGTTTCTTCTTGGCACGGAGGCTGCTGAGTCGTCGGTTCGACATCTGATCGCCGCACAAGGAGCTCTCCATGAACTTCCGACTACGACTCGCGCTTCGCCTTGCCCTCGCCGTTGGCCTGACGGTCACGGCCCTGGCCCACGCGGCACATGGGCAGGATGCCCCGCTGGCACCGACCCCGCCGCAAGCGCCGGCGAACATGAACACCTTGACGCCGCCCCGGTTGGTGACTTTCGTCGACGCCAAGTATCCCGAGGCCGCCAAGACCGCTCATCTACAAGCCAACGTCGAGCTGGAATTGACAATCGACGTGGCGGGCAAGGTCACCGAGGCCCGCGTTGTCGCCCCTGTGGGCAACGGCTTCGACGCCGCCGCGATTGAAGCCGCCCGCCGGTTCGTCTTCGCGCCCGCGAAGCGGGGCGACCACGCGATCCCGGCCCGTATCAAATACCGCTACGTGTTCGAGCTGGCCCCCGAAGCTCCCCCCACGCCTACGACGGGAAAGCTGGAGGGCAAGGTGCTGTCGCGGGGAACGAACCAGGCAATAGCGGCCGCCGCCGTCACGTTGACTGGCACGGACGGTGCCGGTTCGATCACGCGCACCGCGATCACCGACGCCGCCGGCACGTTNNAAGAGACGGCGCTGGAGTTCGGCGCGACCGCCACCATTGAGGCGCCCCCACGCGAGGTCACCAAGCGCAGCTTGAGCGGCGACGAGTTGCTGCGGGTGGCGGGCACGCGCGGCGATCCGTTGAAGGCCATCGAATACATGCCCGGCGTGGGGCGCTCGCCCCAGGCCGACTTCATCATCATTCGTGGCTCGTCCCCGGCGGACTCGGAGGTGCAATTCGAGGGCGCCCCAGTTTATCGCCTGTACCACTTCGGCGGCCTGACCAGCTTCGTGCAGCCGCGACTGCTCGACAAGATCGACCTCTACCCGGGGAATTTCTCCGCCCGTTTCGGACGGAAGATGGGCGGCATCGTGGACGTCGGGGTTCGAGATCCGAAGACCGACGCCCTGCACGGCATGGTCGACATCAACATCGTCGACAGCTCGTTCCTCTTCGAAGGACCCATCGCCAAGAACTGGTCGTTCGCGGTGGCGGCCAAACGCAGCTACATCGATCTGTTCATCGACAAGCTCGTGCCCAAGGACGAGGCAACCATCACCGCGGCACCCGTGTACTGGGATTACCAGGCGATGCTGGCCTACAAGCCGAGCGGCAACGATCGCTTTCGGGCCATGGTTTACGGATCGTACGACGATCTCAAGTTGATCCTGGCCCACCCCGCGGACAGCGATCCGTCCATTCGCGGCGGCGTGAGCTCGGCGAGTCAGTTTCATCGGGCGCAGCTCGTCTGGCAGCACAAGTACAACGCTGCCGTCGAGCACGAGATCAACGCGACCATCGGACCGTTCTCGTTCGCCGAGAACGTGGGCCCGGACGTGGCGGTCCAGATTCCGGGATATGACGCCTTCCTGCGCGCCGAATGGCGTGCGCAGTTGGCCGACCAACTGCGACTGATCGGCGGGCTCGACGTCTCTTACAACTGGTTCGACTTTGCCTACGGCGGCCCTCGGTCCACGCAACTCGACGGCGATCCCGACGCCTTCGGGCCCCTCACGGGCCGGCAGAGCGTTCAACTCCACGACCGGGACGGCTTCCTGCGGCCGGCCGCTTACCTCGAGGCCCTCTGGCAGGTCACCAGCCGGTTGACCCTCGTTCCGGGCGGGCGCGTCGACTACCTGGGCGACGTCCATCGGTGGACGGTGGATCCGCGATTGACCGGGCGCTACCAGCTGACGGCGACCACCATCCTCAAGGGCGGCATCGGGCTGTTCTCCCAAGCGCCCAGCGGGGCCGAGAGCTTGCCCGTGCTCGGCAATCCACATCTCCGGCCGGGGCGTGCGGAGCACTACAGCCTCGGTGTGGAGCAGGAAGTCGGCTCGCGCCTGAAGCTCACCGCCGAGGGCTTCTACAAGCGCCTCAGCCAGCTGGCGGTCAACAGTCCCGTCCCCGGCGAGAACCTGAACAACGACGGCATCGGCAGGATCTACGGCGCCGAGGCGTCCGCGAAGCTGCGACCGACCGCGAAGTCGAGCGGCTTCCTCTCGTACACGTTGTCGCGCAGCGAGCGCAACGATCACGGCCTCGAGTGGCGGCGCTTCAATTGGGACCAGACCCACATCCTCACCATCGCGGGGGCCTATCGCCTCGGCCGCGGCTGGGATCTCTCGGGAACGTTCCGTTACGTGACCGGCAACCCGATCACGCCAGTGGTGGGCAGCATCTACAACGCCAACATCGACACGTACAAGCCCGTCTACGGCGCGATCAACAGCGCCCGCAGCAACGCCTTCCATCGACTGGACCTGCGTGTCGAGAAGAGCTGGCACGTCAAGAGCGGAAGCATCGCCGCCTACGTCGACGTGCAAAACGCCTACAACCAGCACAACGAGGAAGGCCGCTCTTACAACTACAACTTCACCCAGTCAGGCGTGATCTCGGGCTTGCC
>PMNO01000141.1:0-3910 GCA_003161835.1 Myxococcales bacterium
TCTCTTCGATGTCGCGCGCCTCGGGCACTGGATGAATGCGAATCTGAACGGCTGAACGCCCCGAGCGGCGACGCTCATCGCGATAGCCGAATATCCACTTCGCGATCCACGAACGACCACTCCTCGCGACCTCGCAGCATGCCGACGAGATCCTCGAACGCTTGCGCATGTTCGGGTGCGAACTCGAACCAGGTCAGAAAGTCGAACGGCTCCCCGAGCTCGCGCGCGTGGTAGAGGCGCCGCGCGACTCGCGGCAAGTAGGGCATGCTGTCGGAGATATGGCGCGACCGACCCTCGAAGATCCCGCGGCGTTCGTCCTGCGATAGCGCCCACCAAGCGGGTGACTTGCGGATCGGGACGAGCGCCGCGCATGTGGCTTCGGCACGCCCTAGAGCCGGGGAAGTCGCCTTCAGGCGATCGTGCTCAGCTCGCTCGACGTACCGTTCGTGCCCGGCGACACCTCGAAGAATCCACGCACCGGCGGCGTCAACGCCGTCAGCGGCAACGCGCACGTCGAGCCGCTCGACCAGCGGGAGCCCGTCCCCTGTCACTGCGCGCACGCTCTCGATCTTCCAAGCGCCAGTCGCGCCACCCACGAACGTCGCGGGGTGCAAGTCGGGGCGGTACATTCGCGTCATCTCGCCAGCGCTCCTTGCACCGTGCGCCGAAGGACGGGCAGGAGCTTCCTCTCGAACCAGGGATTCTTCTTCATCCAGAGCTTGCTGCGCCAACTCGGATGCGGGAGTGGAATCGTTGACGGCAGATACTCCTCGAACTGTTTCACGGTGTCCGTCAACGTCGGCTTCGTTCGCCCATCGAGGTAGCGCGCCTGCGCGTATTGTCCGACGAGGAGCGTGAGTTGGATGGCGGGCATCTTGGCCAGCAGCCGTCCGTGCCATGTCGGTGCACACTCGGTGCGCGGAGGCAGATCGCCTCCGGCACGCCGACCCGGAAAGCAGAAGCCCATTGGCAGAATCGCGAATGCGTCCGGATCTTCGAACGTCGCGCGGTCCACCTTCAGCCACTCGAGCAAGTGGTCACCCGAGTCATCTTGCCAGGGCACGCCGGACTCATGCACCTTCGCGCCCGGAGCCTGACCCACGATCACAATCCGGGCGCGCGCGCCGACACGAAAGATCGGGCGTGGTGCGTGCGAGAGGTGCGGCGCGCAGAGCGTGCACGCCTTCGCCTCCCCCACCAGAACGTTGAGACTCGCACCGCGCGCCATTGGGATCGCGGTCTATTCTGCCCCGTAGAAGAACTCCTCGCGAACGATCTTGCCGTTCTCCACGGTGAAGAGGCCGACCTCATCCATCGTCATTCGCTTTCCGCTCGGCTTGTTCGTGATGTCGTAGAGGAACCGCACGGCGAAGCGATTGTCGTGCGGGTACGGACCGAAGACCTCCGCCTTGTGAATGGTGTGGTTATCCATCCACCACTTCCCCTTGGCGGCAATCGCTTCGACGCCTCTCGAAATTCGATCCATTCCCGGCGGACCGCCCGCCTCCACGCTGATGGCGTCCTTGGCGAACAGCTCCGTCAGGCATTGTTCGTTCAGGTGTTCCTTGACGAGGGCGAAGTACTTCTTGGCAATTTCGAGTGTGGACATCTTGGCGTCTCTCCGCAGGTCGCTGGAGCGACCTGGCGAGGCGACCCTACCACCGGATGAGCACGACTCTTTCAATATGTTCAGACTGTTGTACGAATTCTTCAAGAAAGCACCCAGGGACCGCATCCTTTCCAGACCGCCGGTCGTTGTCCAAACTGAGGGAAGCCATGAACACCCAACACGCAAAAGCCATCAAGACCGCGAGCACCTTTCGCATGGACTGCGCGATCCGCACGACGATCGCGACGAGCCCCGACAAAATCTGGGCGCTCCTCACCAACGCCGCGGCCTTTCCACAGTGGAATTCCACGGTCACGAGCATCGAGGGCGTGATCGCCGAGGGCCAGCGTCTCAAGCTTACGGTTCCGGCCGCTCCCGGCCGCACATTCAAGCCGACGGTTTCGCGGGTCGAAGCAGGTCGTTCGATGGTCTGGAGCGACGGAATGGCGCCGATGTTCAAGGGCGTCCGGACGTTCACGCTCACGCCGAACGCCGATGGCACGACCGAGTTTGCAATGAAGGAAGAGTTCGCCGGCATCATGCTGCCGATGATCAAGGGATCGCTGCCCGACTTTACTCCTGTGTTCGAGGCGTATGCGGCCGACCTAAAACGTGCCGCGGAAGCGCCGGCGCTATGAATCCGGGGCGACAGCGGGTCCATCACCACGGAGACTGTGCCATCCCTGAAAGGGCGTTTCAGTTTCACCGCGACCAGACCGTCGGCCGTCAACGTGACGTTGCCGCTCCCGGTCCGATTCCTGTCCCCCGCCCGCCAGCTCTTGTATGAGCGCTTCCAGTCGCGCTTCGTGTTACTTCTGCAATTCGCCCAGGTTCGCCATCCCCACCGCTTGGCACGGATCACCTACGGGCCGACCATTTGCTGCGCGATTGACGTGATGGTGGGTCCGAAGTCGTCCGCGCAAATGCTCCCAAAGAAGCCGTTGGGACCAAAGGCGACGGTCCATTGCTGGATGCGCACCGCGGGATCGGCGTAGGCGAAGCCCGAGGTAGAACACGAGTGCGCCATCTGGGGCTGGACTTCGGCGCCGCCGTTTCCCAGCATGAAGCTGTACGGATTGACCGTGTACGGCGTGGTTGGACCGGCCATGGCGGCGACGGAGATTCGCTCGGGGTGTCCGGGCTTCAAGGAGAAAAGAAAGTCGATGAAGCCGTTCACCGTGACCAGCCTGCCGTCCTCCGCCGAGCGGCAACCGGTCAGCGTCAGGGGCAGACCCGCCACCCCGTGGGGCATTGGTTGGTCGCACCGGTGCCCGAATTCGTTGCAGCGATACGATTGAAGGCCGCCGTATGGATCCGCCAGGGACTGCATCGACGTGTCGAACAGATCCGAATCCGCGGGCACCGAACAATCGTCTTCGTTGGTCAACATCACGATTCCCAGATACGCGTCGGCGCGCAAGAACCCCTCGTTTTCGTCTCCCACGAACAAAGCCCGCTGCAATGCCAAACGGACGGATTCCATCTGGTGTTCGAACCCGCATCCCTCGGAGCCGATATTCGCGATGCAATTGAAGACCGCCGCAATGTCTCCGCCCGTGAAGTTCTCGATGCGGGCGCCACCGCTGGGGTTGGCACTGGATTTCAGGAACGTCTCGCCGGGGTTTAACTCGGTGCAAGCCGCCGCGTGCTGGAACGCGCCGTTCGCGTTGCCCTGCGTTCCAGGCTGGCATCCGGGGACGTTGGCGAATCTGCCGGCCCCGAGCGACGAGGACACGACCGCGAGGTGCAAGTCCGGCAAGCCGCCGGGAATTGTTTTCAGCACATTCATGAAGTCCGGCATTCGGTCGCGTAGCTTGGCTTGCAAGGGCGCCATCGAAGCGGAATCGTCGATCATGAACAGTAGATCGAGCTTCGAGGCGGACGTGAGCGCCGCATGGCGACTGGGTATCGTGCGGACGGTGGAGGCGTCGGTGGGTGCGTCGGTCGGTCCCGCGTCGNNGCCGCCGGTGGGTGCGTCGGTGGATCCTGCGTCGTTGCCGCCGGTGGGTGCGTCGAACGGTCCCGCGTCGTTGCCGCCGGCGGATGCGTCGGTCGGTCCTGCGTCGCTGCCGCTGCCACTCGCGTCGAGGTGTCCGCCGCTGCCACCCGCGTCGTTGGACCAAGCGGGCTCGACACCGGTGTCGGCTCCAGCGCTACCGCCCGCGGCGGCGGATCCGCCCGTCGCGGATCCGCCAGTTGATCGCACGTCCCCCACATCGATGCCACCGTCGCCCGCTCCGCCGATACTATTCCGGGCAGCACCGCAACTTGCCGCAAGGGCGAGCGGCAGCAGTGACAAGG
>PMNO01000141.1:4010-6215 GCA_003161835.1 Myxococcales bacterium
TGCAATTGGAACCAGGCCACCGGGTACAAGCCAGCTGCCGATGGTGCACATGGAGTCGAACCCAGGGTCGGCGTTGCTGAAC
This sequence comes from Myxococcales bacterium, assembly GCA_003161835.1. Lineage (GTDB taxonomy): Bacteria > Myxococcota_A > Polyangia > Fen-1088 > Fen-1088 > FEN-1088. The sequence goes on from PMNO01000141.1 coordinate 4,093, forward strand.
AAATTCTGCGCGCTTGGTTGGGGGCAATTGCATGGTTGGGCGGCGCAGCAGCGGGCCCCCACAGATATTGGACTTGCACTCCGTCCCGGCGATGTCGTTCGTGGCCATCTCACGAGCGGGATCACCAACTGGAGCCCCCCCGGCCCTGCCGGGAGGGGGCTCCAATTGACAAGATCCAGGAGCCTAAGACGGGCTCTGGGGTCCGAGCACTCGCCACTTATCTAGACGCCGAAGACGTCGGCTTCAGGCCCCATGTGACTGACGACCGACAGATGTTTCCGGGGATGGGCCTTGTCGAATACTTTGGCCAGCTTCTAGCAGCGCGGAACGCCAGGCAGGCATGGCCCGCCTCGCATGGGCTGGGTTTCGACCTTAGGTAGGCTGTGGGATGGGGAAGCGTTGTGTTTCTGGAAAAGTAAGCCAGAAGACAGGAATGACATGCAGGAAAAAACTCCCAACAATGCAATTTTCTTGAACATTTTCTTCTCCCTAAAAAGGATCGCCGAAAAACACGAGATGCGTAGGAATTACGCTCCGCGTTCGTTACAAGATAGTCGCGTCATTTCTGCCGGTCAATATCGTCCAACGAGACTAAACGCGGCTCTCATCGGGGCTCATGGTTCGAGCGCAAGGTCGTCGACGACCAGGCAGGACTGAGCCAGACGGCAGTTGCCCGGCTCGGGTATCCCGACCACAACCCGACGATGACGTTGGAACTCCTCTTGCCGGTGCCCCGTCTGGTCCTGGCCTTTCCAAGGCGGCTCGGACAGCGGGTTGGCCGCGAAACGTGAATCTACTGGACTTCGAAGCGACACGTGTAGTTGATGAAGGTCGACACGGCCCGGGCCTGGTGGTCGAGAGGGGGTGTCCAGATTGAGTTCGCCAAGGTCTTTTGGCACGCGCCGCCGAACCCGGCGCCCGATTCCGACAGCGTCGCCATCTCCCGCACGTGGCCGTCGGGCATGATGCGCGCCCGAACCACGGCTTTGCCCGCAATACCCTTTCGACGTGCGTCTTCCGGATATGCCCGGGCCAGGACATTCGTCAGGTCGGGAGCCGCGGGAGGCCGTGACAGGTCGCCCGGACCGACGATCGGCGGACCCGGGCGCCGGCTTTCCGACGACGGATCGCCATCCACGTTGCGATTGGTGACTCGCGCGCCCGGTCGTCCCACGGCGCCCTTCATGGCCTGACCGTTGCCGGTCGCGCTGGCCCAACCGGCCCCGGGGCCATCGTTGGTCATCGTGACGCCCGTGAAATCGGCCGGTGTCTCGGCGGCCGGGGGCGGGGCNNGCTCGGGCGGGGGTGGCTCCGGAAGCTTGGCCACCGACATCTCGACCAGCGTGGGCGGTCGACTCTTCTTGCGGCCGAATCCATCCGCGCGTCCGCCGATGCCTCCGAACGCCACCGCGTGCAGGCCCAGGCTGGCAATGACCACCACGCTCCAACTCGCGATCTCGTTTCGTGTGCGCATGACATCTCCCTCACTTGTCGTCGGTGACGATCCTGGCCGCGGGCCCGTGATCATCGCTTGATGATTTCTTCCGGGTCGACGTTGATGGCGAACTTGGTGATGTTTTCGCGGCGTAGCAGATCAATGACGTGCACGACGTTCGAGTGGATGGTTCGTCCATCGGCGGCGATCACGGCCCGGGTTTCGGGATCTGCGTCGTGGGCGCTCTTGAAGCGGGCGCGCAGGGCGGGCTCAGCGATCGGCTCGGCGTCGAGAAACATCTTGCCNNGGGGTCACGTTGATACCGGTAATCATGTCGTCGTCGGAAGCAGCGGAAGCGGCCATGGGAATTCTCCTGTGAGGCGGTGTTTGTTTGGTGGGTGGTGTTGGTGTGAACGAAACGCGCAGTTCGAGACGGGCGGTCTCAGACAGCGCGGTCGGCGCCGCCCGGTCGGCCGGACTTGAGCAACGCGAGCACTTCCTTGCCGAACGCCTCGGCGCGCGCCAGGCGGGACTTGATGATGCGCTGGAAGGTGTTGAAGAACGCGATGGCGGGCAACGCGACCAGGATGCCGATGGCGGTCGCGACCAGGGCCTCGCCCACTTCCGACATCAAGCCCGCGGTGACTTTGCCCGCGCTGTCGTTCAAGGAATGGAACGCGCGAATGAT
>PMNO01000141.1:6223-7462 GCA_003161835.1 Myxococcales bacterium
GATATCGCCGCCGCGAATCATGCCCAGGATCTGCGTCTTGAGTTTGCGGACGTTTTCGCTGGTGCGAATCAGGTAGATGGCCCGCTCGAGCGCGACGGCCAGACCGCCGACCGAGAGCCCGACCAGCAGCCACATGATCCAAGTGGCGCCCATCATCGCGAAGCCTGTGAGTTTCTGCTGAATGTCCATGATTNNCTGTCCGGTGTTATGGCGATCGCGATACGGCGGAACCGGGCTCGGGGATCTCGGCCAGCCTGGCATACCCATCGAGGAAGCTCTGCAGGTGCACCGCGCGCTCCTGGATGGTCTCGAGCACAGTCGACAACTTGGGCAGGTGCTCCGGGCGTTGCAGGATGATCCTTGCCGAGCCCACCAGAGACGAGATGGGGCCAAGCGAGTTGTTGATTTCGTGACTGATGATGCGAATCACCGTCTTCAGGCCGCCGACCTCATGGCGGTTGATCTCATGGGTGATGTTTCTGGCTGCGATCAGCGTCTGGCCATCCTCGAGGTGGCGGCGCGACAAATGAAACGTCTCGGGCCCGCCCGCTGCGCCCACGCTGAACAGCTCGTCCCCCTTAGTGAGCAGGGACCGGCGCAGTGCCGCCGGCGCCCGTTCGATCATCGACAGAACGTTCTGTCCTTCCACCGCCACGCCTTCGAAGAAGAGATCCCGCGCGGAACGATTGGAAAAAGCGATGTCCCCCGAGTGGGCGAGAAGCACCATCGCCACTGGCGTCGCCTCCACCACCGTTCGGAGCAGGCTCTCCCGCCGCTCCGCGCCGCGCTGCTGCTCGGCGAGCAGTGCCTCCAACATGGCGGCGCGGCTGACCGCCCTATCTCGCGCCCATTGCGCCCATCGCGCCCACGCCGCAAAACACACCGCGCAGGCAAGGCCCAAGCTTGGGAGACCCATCAAGACAAGAGATATGGTGGGCAGATCGTGGGAGAGCATGTCTGACCGCGAGGAGCGAAGGGGGACCTCAGCCGTTCGTATGAGAAGCTGACTACCTACGGACCGACGCAGGCCGCGCGCGTGGTCCAGTCGGCGCCGCCGCGGTTGTCGCGCACGACGAACGTGAAGATCACCGGCAAACCGGCGGCGGGAACGTCGGCGGCCTTGGGCGCCTCCCACGTCACGTCGACGATCGTCGCTGGGTCGCTGTCCGTCGCCTCGACAAACGAGAACTGGCTCTTCAGCTTACCCGCGGTGGTGAACTGCGAGATCTGCAGGCTCTC
>PMNO01000346.1 GCA_003161835.1 Myxococcales bacterium
GCGACCGACGGACTGCCCAATTGCCAGCTGGGTGGCTCGCCGCTCGCGCCAGACGACGCCGCGGCCGTGGCGGCGGTATCCACCGTCGCGGCGATGGGCATCCCCACGTTCGTCATCGGCATCGCCACCGGCGGGAGCACGGCCGATGGAACGTTGAGCATGATGGCGACGAACGGCGGCCATCCCCGCGCCGCCACGCCGGCCTACTACCCGGTCGCGACCGCGCAAGACCTGGAATCGGCTCTGACGGTGATCCAGGGGATGGTGGCGCTGCCGTGTGAGTTCCAGCTGGGGGGGGTCCCGTCCAACCTGGGATCGGTTTCCGTATCGGTGGGTGGCCAGGCCGTGCCCATGTCCGACTGGACCTACGGTCCCGGGAACCGCTCGATCGTATTTCCCGATTCTGGAACCATCTGCGCCAACCTGAAGAGCGGCGCGGCCAAGGACGTCACGATTCAACTGCCCTGCGGCGAGACGGTGATTCCGTGACGTGTCGCCGCGCCCGGGCGAAACCCTCGGCCGCCGCGCGGCGTTTGTCCTGCCACCTGACCACGGCGGCGGTTGCGGTTGCAGGGGTGCTGGGGGCGGCGTTCGCGTTGCCCGCCTGCGTATCCGGTGGCGCGCCGGTCACCGACACGGCCACGGGAGGGGCCGGCGCGGCTGGCACGGGCGGCGCCTCCACGCTCTCCACCGGTGGAAGCCGAGGAGCGGGAGCGCCGGGGTCCGGCGGCACGGGATCCCCGGGCACGCCGGCACCGCCAGCCTCGGGCACGGGCGGTGGCGCGGCGGCGAGCCCCGCTGGGAGCGCCTTCCCGGTGGTCAGCTCGTTCGAAGCCCCGGGGCCGTACAAGACCATGACCATCAACAGCACCGGTCCGGGCGGAACGTTCACGCTCTATCGCCCGAGCGAGCTCGGTCAGGGGGGCGTCCGGCACCCGATCATCACGTGGGGCAACGGGACGGGCACCACCCCCGCCATCTACTCAGCCTTCCTCACGCACCTGGCCTCGCACGGCTTCGTGGTGATCGCCTCCAACAATTCGAATACCGGCAGCGGCGCCGAGATGTTGTCGGGCGTCCAGTGGCTCATCGAACAGAACACGGGCACGGGCGAGCTCGCGGGCAAGCTCGACACCACCAAGGTCGGCGCGACCGGCCACTCCCAGGGCGGCGGAGGAGCGCTCAATGCGGGGGCCGATCCGCGGGTCACGACCGTGGTCCCCATCGCCCCCGCCCCCGGAAGCGGCACCTTGAAGGGCACGATGGCCCTGCTGTGCGGTGGACAGGACACCATCATCAGCGCCACGACGCTGTGTACGTCGCTCATCTACAATCGAGCCACGGTGCCCACGTTCTTCGGCATCTTGAAGGCGGCGACCCACACCACCGCGATCGGCAATATCGGCGGATACCGCGGACCCGCGACGGCCTGGATGCGCCTTCAGCTGATGGGCGACGAGACCGCCCGCGCCATGTTCTACGGATCGTCGTGCACCCTGTGCGCGGATCCGAGCTGGACGGTCACCAGCAAGAATCTCTGACCCGCGCACCCGCGCGCTTTCATCCGGACGAGAAGCGGACGCGCCCCCTCATTCGTCGCGGAGCGAGAAGGCCTGCGTGAGCGTGTCGCCCGCCACCGCCGTGACCCTGAACGTCTTGACCAGGTGCAGATCGGGGCGGCGGAAGGTCAGGACGTGTCGGCCGCAATCGATGCCGTGCGAGTACGGCGTGTGCTGCTTGGTGTTCCTGCCGTCGATCCAGATCTCCGACCAGGGCTTTGTGCCCACCCGAATGAAGCACCGTGCATCGGCGGCGACCTTTTGCGTCCGGTGGGCCGCCGGTACCGCTCGCGCGTTGGCTGCTGGCGGCACGGAGCGCTGAAGTTTTTCCGTTGCCTTGGCGTCCGGCAATCTGGAGCGCGACCCGGTTCCCGCGAGGCCGTGTTTGCCCGCGAGCGCGAGCTCGGCGCCAAACGCGTCTATGGAAGGCGCGGGGGTGCGTGGCTCCCGGACGGCGGCTGCTGCCGCGGGCGACACCTCGTCCGGTCCGGCCGCGGGCAAGGCCTCCGAATCCAGCCGCGGAATCGCCTTCAAGGGAGGTGGATCCTGGTCGACCGCCGATGGAACGTCTGACGCGGGCGGCGGGGTTGTGGCAGGTCCCGGCGGCTGGGGCTGGGGATTGGTGGCGCGCGGCGCGGCCTGGCGGGGCAGCGCCTCGATACGCATCGCGGATGCCCGGTCGCCCAACCCCGGGCGATCCCGACTCGGAGACATCGGGGGGTGGGGATTTCGAAGCAACAACAATCCGAGCGCCAGCGTCACGGCCCCGAGGGCAACCCCGCCGATCCGGATCGTCCGGCTTCGTCTCATTCTCAGCGGGCCCGTAAGGTTGAATCCAATCGAGGGCAGCGAGGGGCTGATGCTGAGCAATTCTTGCGTCGAGACCAGAGGCCGCGGCGTGTGCGGCACCGGATGCAGCGCCACGGTGGAGCCCCGGGTGGTCAGGTCGATCCCCTCGGGGTGAAGGTACGTTCCGCTGGTGTTGGTCCACTGCTCGGGCTCGCCTTCCAGCGTCTTGACCGTGGAAACAGTCTTCTTCCAGCGCGTCACGTCCGACGCAAACAATCCTTTCATGAGCGTCGGGATCTGCGCCGGATTGAACTCCGAGCTCGCGAACGCGAACCGCTCCAGCGCCAGCGCCATCTCTTGCGCGGTTTGGAAGCGATTCGCGGGATTTCTTTCCAGCGCGCGCATCACGATGTTCTCGAGTCGCGCGGGAATGCGCACGAACTTGGACGGCGCAGGGATCGCCTCCTCGACGACCGCGCGCAGTGTCTCCAGCTCGGTCTCCCGCCGAAACGGGCGGCGCCCGCAAAGGGCTTCCCACAACACCACCCCCAACGCGAACACGTCGGACCGACGATCCACGCGGCCNNGGTCTCGTCACCGACGAGCGGCCCATCACGCGCGCAACGCCAAAGTCGATGATCTTCACCACGCCGGCGTAGGACACCAGGATATTTTGGGGCGACACGTCCCGATGAACGATGTTGAGGGGCAGGCCCGCGGCGTCGACCAATCCGTGCGCGTGGCCCAGGCCGTTGGCCGCTTGCGCGACCAGAAACGCCGACTGCGTCTGGGTCAGCGGGGTGCCGTTCTTCACCGATTTTCTTATCAGCGCGGATAGCGGCTTGCCCTGCACCAGGTCCATCGCCAGAAAATATTCGTCGCGATCTTGTCCGACCTCGATGATGCGCACGATGTTCGGATGATCGAGCAGAGCAACGATGCGCGCTTCGTCGGAGAACATCCGGACGAACTCTTTGTTCGATGCCAGGTGCGGCAGGATGCGCTTGACGACCACCAGGGTGCGAAAACCCGTGAGCTCACCCGACAGCGCGAGATAGACCTCCGCCATGCCTCCGGTCGCGATCAATCCCATCATGCGATAGCGGCCGATGCGCGCCTCGCGTCCGCGTTCGAACTTGGATTTTATGTTTGTAATAGTAGTAATTTAAACCACCTATTTTCAGATTATAAAGATTGCCTAGACAAAATCAATCGCATTCACTTTGTAAATAAAAACAACTATCTGGNNGACCTGTGCAGTGTTTCGGCACATCGGTGTCGCGCATCGCACCGGCCCCCCTTCCCCACCCAGGAGCAAACGACATGAGCATCGGCATCGCGCTCGAGACATGGCTTTCAGGCGCCACGGACGCCACCACGCCCGCCCCCGAGATCACGACCGTGCAGCGGGACTGGCCGGCCGATTGGCCCGCGCCTGGTCCGATTGATCTGACGGTTCAAGATCTCCCGCACGCTTCGGCGACCACAGAATGGTGGTACCTGAACACCCACCTGCGCACCGCCGACCGACGCGAGCTCTCGGTGTTCGCGGCTTTCTTCCGGATTGCCCGCGGCCGCAACCCGACCACCGGCGCGATCGAGTACGCCCATTCGCTGACCTGGGCCATCAGTGAGCCGGAGCGCGGTGTGTACGCGGCGGCCTCGCGCGTGGACGAGCATGCCGCCCAGATCGGCATCGAGCGGATCCGCAGCGGGCGGGGCTCCAAGGACGCGCGACTCGACCGAGCGATGCTGGAGGTGCTGGAAAGCGGCGACGTGCCCTTGCCCGATCGTCGTTTCGAAGGCGCGGTGGCCGTAGCCGGCGACCGGTTGGATCTGGATTTCGGCGACGCACGGCTGACCAAGACGGATGAAGGCACCTACGAGCTGTCGCTGCGCGACATCGAAAAGGGCGTGGGGTGCCAGCTGTCGTTCTGGCCGCTCAAGGCCGCGACCCGACACGGTGAAGACGGCGTCGTGCGGGCCGCCGCGGGCGAAACGATGTTCTACTACTTCGTTCCGCGGTGCCAGGTCTGGGGAACCGTGACGACCGACGAGGAAACGGCCGCCCCGGCCAGCGGCAGCGGCTGGTTTGACCACGAATTTGGCGGACACCGCCGCCCTGAAGAGGACACCGACGAGGCGCAGGCCACGGGACAGGAGATGGCCTGGACGTGGGTTGCCGCTCAGCTGAACGACGGGCGAGATTTGACCGCCTACACCATGACCCGCGTCGGCACGGGCGAGGTGGTCGGGCGGCGCGCGATTCTCGTGGACGCCGACGGCGTGGCCCAATCCCTGGGCGAATTCGAGCTCAACGTCACCGGGGCTTGGCGGAGTGTGAGAACCTTCCACACGTATCCGACGTCCGTTCAGATCGATGTCCCGGCGCTGGACGCGCATTTCGAGATCGACGTCAGCTTCCCCGACCAGGAATTCCTGACCGTGATCTCCAAGCCTGCCTTCTGGGAAGGCCGCTGCGACGTGCGCGGCCACATCGCGGGCAAGGCAGTCACGGGCACCGCGTACCTGGAGCGCAGCGGCTACGAGTCCGTGGAAACGCTGGATCAGTTCTTTGCCGCGGTCGGCTCCGAGGTGCGCGCATCCGTGGCCGCGGCATTGCCGCTCGATCCGACGCCCGACGAAGCCCGCGATCTCATCGCCAGCGATCGCCGGCCCCAGTACATGCTGGGGGTGGACATCCCGCAGCTGTCGCGGACACTGTTCAAGCCCATCCGCGACATCGCCGATCGAGGCGGAAAATCCTGGCGATCCTATGCCGCGCTGGCCTGCTGCGACGTCGTTCAAGGTGATTCGCGCCGCTTCGCGCGCTGGCTGGCCATGCCGGAGCTCATGCATGTCGGATCCCTGATCGTGGACGATGTCCAGGATCGCTCGACGGTGCGACGCGGAGGTCCGGCGTGTCATCTCATTCACGGCGAGCCTTTGGCCATCAACGCGGGGACGGCCGCCTACTTCCTGCTCCATCAGCTCCTGATGGGCGTTCCGCTCGGCCCCGAGCAAAAGCTGAAGATCTATGACCTCTATTTCGAGGCCCTGCGCGCGGGCCACGCGGGGCAGGCCCTCGACCTCGGAGGCCTGGATGATCTGATGGGCGCCGTCGTCGAGACGGGCGACAACGCGGCCCTCGAGAACCGGGTGCGCGCCTGCCATCGCCTCAAGACCGGCGCGCCGGCCGGAGCCCTGGCGCGGATGGGCGGCGTCGCGGGCGGGGGAACGGACGAACAGGTCGATGCCCTGGGGCAATTCTTCGAGTCGCTGGGGCTGGCCTTCCAGATCCTGGACGACGTGCTGAATCTGCGCGGATTCAAGGGGGATCTGAAGGCCCGCGGCGAGGACATCGTCAACGGCACCATCACCCTGCCGGTGGCCAAGGCGATGGGAATGCTGGACAAATCGGAGCGCGACTGGCTGGACCGCACGCTGCGCGGTCCGGACAAGAGCACCCTGGTCGTATTTCGCGCGGTGCGCCTCCTCGAACAGTGCGGCGCGATCCAGGCTTGCGTGGACGAAGCCGAACAACTGGTCGAGACGTCCTGGAGCGCGGCGGCGCCGCTCTTCAAGCCGTCGCTGTCCAAGGTGATGCTGCGCGCGTTCGGTTGGTACGTGCTCAACCGGCACTACTAATGGCGCATCTCGCCCCGAGCGGGGACTCCGCCGCCCGTGGCCTCGCCC
>PMNO01000375.1 GCA_003161835.1 Myxococcales bacterium
TGGCCACGATAGCCGCCAGCGGATCTGCCCACAAGACGCCAAACTCCATGTCGGATATGTAGGTTTTTTGACTTCATCTGAGTACATTGTAGTCTTTTCGACATGCCCATATCCCAGCTCGATGCGTCCGCGCAAACCGCCACGGACGCCGCCAGTGATGACGTTTCTCCCACCGAGTCAGGCCAGCGGCGGGAGCATCTCCGATTCGACAAGCTATTTGCGGTGCGTGTCGAATCCATGTTGTTCGGAGACTTGGTTTGCGTCGCCCGGAACGTCTCCGCTGGCGGCATTTTTCTGGAGTTGGCTGATCCCCTGCCCCTGGGCGCGACCCTTCGGGTCTGCTTCCCGGTTCCCGACGGTTCGGGAGAAGTGGTGGCGGTGGGCGAGGTGAAGAATCACTACTTCATCAACTACGTTCAGAACGGCGTTACCAAAGCCGTGGCGGGGATGGCGGTTCGCTTCTCGTCCTTCGAGAGCGACAGCCATCGCATTCTCGAGGACTGCCTCGGCCGTTTGCGCGTCCTACACTAGGGCCGCGAAGGGCCGCGGAGAATCGAGTCAGTGCGCCGAGCCGGGTCCTATTCCTCGGGCCGGGCTCTCACCCAGATGGTCTCGCCCAGATCGACGGTGGCGCCCTCTTCGATTGGCACTTCGACCTCTCGCGGACCACTGATGATGGGGAATACGCGGGGGCCCACCCGGATCGATAGCTCGTAGCGTCCGGGGAGGACACCCGAGATCGTAAATCCGCCGCCTTTGTCGACGTCACCGACCGCCTTACGCGGAAACGCCAACGGAGATCGTCCGACCAGGACGGCGCGCGTTTCGGGCGCCACCGGGAGGCTGGACGAGACGGAGATGCGGCCTCTGACGCGCGCCCCTTTGTGCGCGACCGTTAGCTCGGCTTCGACATCGAGGTGGCCTTCGGCAAGCTCGATCTTCTCGGGCGGGTATACCAAGCGCTCGCCTTGCCGCGCCCACAGGTAGTACGTGCCCGGGCCAAAGCGATCCTGGGCGAACTTCCCGTACGCGTCGGTTGTCCAGATGATGGGCGAGATGGTCGCGCCAAATCCGCCGGAGAGCATCGCCACGACCAGTGCATTCGCTTCGGGCTCACGATCGATATCCAACACCGTTCCGCGAATGACGCCCGTGCGCGTCAGGTGAATGGTGACGCGGGGGCTGCCGACGGCTACCACCGTCCGTACTGACGCCGGGAGCCAGCCGAATCGGGACGCGGACAGAACGTAGCGGCGGCTCTCCAACCCCGTGATCACGAATTGCCCATCCTCGCCAGTTTGAGCGGCGGAGATTTCGATCACGTCCTCGGGGCCGCGGCTTGCGCGAACAGCGACCCGAGGCACGGGAGCGCCGGTGGTGTCCACGACGCGACCGCGCAGCGTGCTCTCCGCGCCCAGACGAAACGAGCGAATCGCCGGTACCGGCTTGTCGAGCCTGGCTTCCGTGATCTCCGTGGCGTAACCGGGGTGACTGATTCGAACGGCATAGGGGGCCGCGGCCAGACGCAGTCGGACTCGAAAGCTTCCGTCTTTTCCCGAGACTTCATCGGCCACCGCCGCGCCCTGAAACCAGACCCGAATTTTCGCACCTTCGATGCGCCTTCCTGCGTCGTCCGTCAGGCGACCCATTAGCACCACCTCGGGTCGGTCGGCAGTGTCGCGGCGGAAAATTTCGCGCCGAAAATCCTCCTCGGACCCGAGCAGGCAGGTGGAACCACGAAACCACGGCGCGGCGCATTCGGGCGCCAGCCGAGAACAGAAATCGATGCACTTCGCGGGCTCCTTGGGATCGCACAGGGACGAGGGCGGCTCCTCGGGATCCAGCATGGGGGTCGGAGCACCCCGGCGATCGCAGAAGATGCAGCCCTCGGGACGTTCGACACACCGCACATCGCGGGGATCCACCGGGGCAGTGGCCACGTCCAGCGCGACTGGCGTATCGCGCGTGCGTTGACAAGCCCCCAAAAGCGATACCAGGAGGGCGGCAAGGGCAAGCAGAGGAAATGAGCGCATGGACCACGACGGGACTGGAGCCCCGACAAGACTGCGTGTAGATCGGAACAACCTTACGTCATGACCCCGCCCCGCCAAAACCCACGAGCCCTTTTCATCGTCCTCGAGGGCATCGACGGTTCCGGCACCACCACCCAGTTGGCTCGACTGGCCGGGCACCTCCGGGCCCGCGACCGACAAGTTCTGTCTACTTGTGAGCCGAGTCGGGGTCCCGTGGGCCAGCTGTTGCGCGAGATCCTTCTGGGTGAACACAAGAGCACGAGCGGCGCACCGGTGGACGGGCGCGCGATGGCGTTGCTCTTCGCGGCCGACCGATGTGACCACCTGGCGCGGGAAATCGAGCCGGCGTTGGTGGCGGGCGTGGATGTCCTCTCGGATCGATATGTTTGGTCATCCTTGGCCTATCAATCCGTCGAGGCCGATCGGCTGTGGGTCGAGAAGCTGGCCGAGGGCATACGGGTGCCCGATCTCACGGTATTTCTGGACGTCTCGCTCGAGGTGGCCGCCGAGCGTCGGCGGAGCGCGGGACGTCCCATCGAACGGTACGATGGCGATGGAACGCTGGCGCGCGTCGCAGACAACTATCGTCGGATCGCATCGGAGGCCGCACGGTGGGGCGCCGTGGCGGTTCTGGATGGAGCCGGAACCGCGGCAGAGGTGGAACGCCAGATCGCGGCGGAGGTTGCCCGCATCATCGAAAGGGACGGGGCGCCTTCGTGAGCGCCGTGTTCCGGGTCAGACCGCCTGTGGCCATCGCGTTGCTGCTGGGGGCGGCGGCGCTCGACTGCGCGACCACGCGGACGGAATCCGAGCCGCACACACCCCGTTCGCCGGAGGTCGCGGGCCTCGCACCAGTGTCCGCGCAGGCGCCCGACCCGGGCGAGTACTCCTCCGATTCACGCCTGTCAGCGNNGACGTGGAGGCGAAGGTTGATCGCGGGCATTTCCAGGGCTGGTTGGTGCGTCGGGCTTACGAGGGCGATCCCTGCTGGGTCGACATCGATCTCCGCGCGGGCGACGTCGTTACCCGCGTGAATCGTCGCTCGATNNGTCGGGGCCTTCTTCTTCGTCGTGGTTCTCTTCTTGGGCGGGCTCGGCTTGGCGGCCGCGCCACCGCCGTCATCCGGTTCGGATTGCCCCCCCAGGGTGGGCGCGGCCTTATCGGGCGGCGCCGGCGCCGCGATGGTGGCCGCGTTTTCGGGTGCGGCGGCAGCGGGGGGCGGCGTGGGCGGGTTTTCAGGCGCGGCCGAGGTGGCGGCAGGAGGGGTCGCTGCGCCTTCCAATGTCTTGTCCTTGCGGCCGCTCTTCATCGAAACCGCGATGACCGCAATCAAAGCGACGACCACCGCTCCCACGATGGCGATGATGACCACCCGCTTGCCGCCGCCAATTTCATTGAGGATCTCGTCCTCGCTCATGCGCTCACCGGGGACCGAGGCGGCGCGCGCGCGCATCGAGGCGGACGTCCCTCCGCTGCCCAGGGAGAACTTTTCGCGATCCTCCACCGTCACGGTTCCGTCGTCGACGTAGCGATCCTCGAGAGGCTTGGCCTCCTCCGCCGGTCCTTCCGCCTCGGTGCTAGCCTTCTTGGCGTCAGCGATAGCGGCCATCTTTGCGCGCGCATCGGCAACCATCTGATCGACGTCGCCCTTCTTGAACCACAGGGTCTCGCGAAAGTTCGGGCCTGCCTCGGGTATCGGCGTACCGCCGGCCCCTCCCGTCGGGGAGTTCGTGGCGGCGGGAATCTTCGTGGGCGAAAGGGACTGCCCCGACGTTTCGCCGCCGCCCCCCTCCAGAGGCAGGGGACTCGGGACATGACCC
>PMNO01000483.1 GCA_003161835.1 Myxococcales bacterium
GTTGACCGCTGGAGTGACAAGATCGAAGTCCACCTCGACAACCGCCAGGTCTTTTTTCTGTTCTTTGGCAGCGCCCTGGTGGCGTGCATGCTCTTCGTTCTCGGGGTGATCGTCGGCAAGCGGCTGGAATCGCGGGGACGGGCGGAGGCGCCTGCGATCGAGGATCCGCTCGCGGTGCTCGACCGATTCGGCGCCGTCACCACGCCGTCACCGGCGCCCGCCACCCTCACGTTCCCCCGGGCGCTGATTGGCGGCGGTCCTTCCAAGAACCGCCCGTCCAGCCCAGAACGAACGGAACGCGCGGATCGCGCCGACAAGGTCGAGCGAATCGAGCGCTTGGCGGCGGAGCGGATCACCGCCAAGCCGACACTGACCGCGACCGCGGCCTCGCCGTTGCCGATCCCGCCTTCCATCGCGCCCGCCGTCCCCGCGGCACCTGTACAGACCGNNCCCCGCCGAAATCGGCGCCACTGGCGAGATCGGCCGCTTCCCTGCCGGCCATGAGGCCAGCCGCACCGCTCACGAAGGTGGGTTCGTCCGGGTCCGCCTCCCGAGCCGCGCCCGTCGCGCCCGCCACCGCGGGTGGGGAAAGATCCAAAGGCCGCTTCCTCTTGCAGCTCAGCTCGTTTCAGGACCGCGCGGATGCCGATGCGTTCGCGCGCCGATTCGCGGCTCAGAACGCCTATGTGGTGGCAACCGACATCCCGGGCAAGGGCACCTGGTATCGGGTGCGCGTGGGAAGCTACGGGAACCTGCAGGAGGCCTCCGCCGCCAAGACCAACTTCGAACGCGACCACAACGTCATCGCCTACGTCGCTGGCGGCGGCCCCGCCAAGTAGCCTCGCCGGGCGTGCCCCGATCCGGCGCCTAGAACATCAGCCCGATATTGACGTGTAGGACGCCAATCTTGGTGTCCCCAGGCCCGGGGTCGAGCGGCCAGGCCCAGGCGAAACTGAGATCGCCTACCGGGAGCTTGACGATCAGCGGCGCCACGCCGATCCCGTGCCGAAACTGAGCCGCCCCCAGGCCATCAAAGGAATCGGCGACCACGCCGTTGTCCATGAATACCGCCCCATAAATGGGAACGCTGATCGGAAACTGCAGGTCGATGTTCTGCAGCAAGCGGAGATTGCCTCCGATGGGACGGTACTGGACCTGTTGAACATCCGAAGCCACCGGAAACGTCACCACGTCGACGCGCGCGCGATCCAGCTTGAAGCCACGCACGGTCGTGTCGCCCCCCGCGTAGTAGCGCTCGACCTTCGGGAGCAAGGATTCGCCGCCCAGCGGAAACCCCTGGTCGTAGCGAATGCCGTGGCGCAACGACAACCACGACAGCAGGGGAATGACGACGGTGGATCTGGCGCCCACCTTGATGAAGGACACATCGGCGTAGCCGTAGGACAAGCTGCGTGGCGCGATTTCGGTCAAGGCCTCGAGCTTGAAGCCACGCTCTGGAACCAGCCGGTTGTCCAGGCGCAACCACTGCAGGTTCAGGGAGATGCTGCCCACCGGAGTGCCGAGCGTGATGGCGCGCTGGCGCTCGGTCGCGCCCGGAAGGCGCGACAGGGATTCCGTGTGGGTCGTGTTGCGAAGGTTGTAGTGAATGCCGGCGTCGACCCCGGGGTACATCTCGCGCGAAAACCCGATCGAGCCACCCCAGGACCGGATATCGCCGAGGCGAACGGTCGCCTGCTGAAAATACTGCCCCGTGATGTCGAAGCGGAACAGCGTTCCCAGGAACCGCCGGTCCAGGAAGGCGGCATTCACGCGCGCCAGGGATTGTCCGAGGGAGCCGGTGGCGGTCAGATTCCATCCGTGGCCCCACAGATTCCGGTTGTCGTATCCGACGCGGCCATAGACCCCGATCGGGAAGGTCGAATTGGGGGGCGCCTGTTCGGTGGAGGCGCCGAATCCCGCATGAAGAACGTTGAATTGCTCGTACCGCTCCTCGACCTCGACCACCATCGGCACAACGCTTTGGCCCTCGTCCTTGCCCGGAAAGCTGATCGGGGAGGCGTTGTTGAAGAGCTGGAGGAAGCCCAGATTGCGCTGTCCGCGCTCAAAGGCCTGGGTGGTCAGATAGTCGCCGGAGTGAATCGGAATCTGCTCCAGAATCGTCTCGTCGGTGGTGACGAAGTTGCCGCGAACGAAGATGGGTCCGACGCGAATCCGGGGGCCGACCTTGATCTTCCACACCACGCGCACCGTATCCCCCGTGCGTTCGATGTCGGGCTCGGCGTTGGCCACGGCGTGGCCCACGTCGCCCAACAGACGTTCCAGGTGGCGGCTGTCCGAGCGGAGGGAGGCCGGGCGCAGCGGATAGCCCACGCGCAAAGACAGGCTCTCGCGCAAGAACGTCGGGTCGTACGGGATGGCGACATTGTCGATGCTCTGAAATTCAACCGCCCCCACCCGGACCAGCCGGCCTTCGTCGATGGTGAAGCGAACGAAGAGGCCGTTCGCCTCGGGGGCCACGGTGGCGGCAGCCGCGGCGGTTGCCCCGAGCAGGCCAAAGGTATCCCGCGAGGTCGAGATCTCGCCGCGTACCTGGACATCGGGGAAGCCCCGCGCGCGGTAGTGCTCCATGAGGCGTTCGGCGTCCAATTCCACCTGTCGCGCGGTGACATATCCCCCTGACCCGAGTCCGATATACCCCCGCCATGGAAAAGGGCGGACCGTGACCACGTCGGCCAGTTCGTCGGCCTTTTCGGCCCGATTGCCCACGAATTCGACCGCGCGCACCTTCAATTCGGGGCCCTCGTCGATCTGGAAGACAATCCGCTCTTCGTCCTCGGCAATTCGCTCTCGCCGCCACGCCACCCGAGCGAAGAAGTAGCCGTGATCCTGGTAGTAGCGCTGAAGGGCATCCGCGCTGCGACCCACTTCGTAGTCGTCGTACGAGCCGCGTTCATTCAACGTCAGCTGGTCGCGCAACGTGGACGACGACCTGTGATTGCCCTCGAAGGTGACCGAGATCCGTTTACGCTCATTGATCTGAATCGCGAGTCCCACGGTCTTTTTCTTGCGATCGAGGCTGCTTTCAGGATCGAAGGCGCTGCTCGCGCGGGCGCCTGGGTAGCCAATCTCGTGATAGAGATCGCTCACGCCCGCCAGATCGTCGCGAAGTCGACGAACCGTGAAGGGAACCGGCCCGGTATAGAGCTTGCGCCAGTCCGGGTGTCTGAAACGGGCCTCGATGTCCGCGGTTGGTATCGCCGTGTTGCCGGCGATCGTGATCGGACCAACGGGATAGTCCGCGCCCCGACTGATTCGAACCTTGAGGTCGACCTTCGCCGGCGCGGCGCCCTGGGCGACCAGCTCGATGCTCACGTTGGCGTCAAAATAGCCTTCGGACCGGAGAAACTGAATGATTTGCTGCCGTTCGCGCTCTATCGCGGCATCGCGGTCCGGGCCGGGCAGCGGCAAGGCCCGGCCTGGCCGGATGCTGACGCGCCGAGAGATTTCATCTTCTCGAATGGGCCAATTGCCCGAGACGTAGATGTATCGGACGCGGTCGAGGGCGCGCAAGTGGATCGCCACCACCACGCCGCCGGGCACATCCCGCACCTCCGCCAGAGCCGCGTATCCGACGGCATCCAGGATCTTCTGGGCGCGCAAGATTGTTCCCAGGGGAGTTCCCAGACGGTCCGCCGGACCCGATTCGACGAAGCGCGTGCCCGTGGGAAACGTGGCCGCCAGGAGCGCGGCCACCTGGTCGATGGCCTCCGGCGACGCCCCGTCCATCTCGAACCGGACGATCAACGGGGCCGGCGTATCGGCGGCAAGAACGCGCACGCTGGCCGCGGATACGGCCACCACGAGGACGAACAGGGTCTGAAGGGCTCGGTTCAAGATGGGGCAGGTGGAAGAAGAAGGTCACCTTCTTATCGCGAAATCCCACCTCAATTCGAGGCTGGCGTTCAGGGGGGGGCTTTCGTTGAGCCCCGGCTGCTGGGGAATCACCAGACGCTGCCAGCCCAGGCTGATGGTGAAGTAGTCGCGCAGCCACTGGTCGAATTGCAGGGTCTGCCGTCCCGTGCCCTGAAATCCCTGCAGAGCCTCCGCCTGGAACTTGGTGTACCGGCTGATTCGTTTCGTCACCCGCCCTTCGAATCCGTCGGGGCCCACGGTCANNGCGATATCCAACCCCGTATTCACGTTCGACCCGACGGTCGGATTCTGGGTGGTCAAGCGATCGCTGGCCGTCGTCGTGCGACCGGTGAGCAGCAGCAAGGCCGTCTGAGCACGATCCAGGCCGTCGGCGGTCGACAGGTCAATCTGCATTTCGCGCACCGGCCCGTGAACATTCATGCGAACCAGATGCTCGACGCCCGCGGCGTCGACAACTGGATTTTGCGCCTCGATCTGGATCTCGGGGGTATCGCCATCGGCCACGGACTTGGTTTCGACGAAGGTGATGTGATTGACGTTGGGGACCAGATCGAAGTCGCCCCGCAAGACCGGGATGCGAAATCGGCCATCGGTGNNGTCCGCACCGTCAAATCCAGCTCCAGATCCTCCAGCAGGGGCTTGCCCTCGTAGAAGGGCCGCACCGCCGATTCGTTCACGCGGGGGCTCAAGACCAGGTTTGAGAGCTTGAAATCCTGTACGTAGCGGCCGGCGATGATGCGCACCTCTCCACCCAGGCCGAACCCTTCGTCCAGATCGCCGCTCAAGGTCAGGTCAAAGGCCAGATCGTTGATCTCGAAGGCGCTGGCGCTGCGATAGCTCAGCTGTTCGCCGTGCAACGGAAAATCCAGGCGCCCGAGCTGCAAGGGCACCAGCCTGCGAATTTCGAGCTGGCCTGGGCGGACCCCCGCCGCGCCGATCACCAGCTTGCCCTGTTCGTCCACCAGGACCCGCACGTCGCGCAGCACCACCCCCGCGTTCGTCACCTCGACGACGCCGCTTTGGACCTCGACCAGGGTGCCCGTATCCCGCAGGCGAAAGGTGATGGTTCCGAGCCCTAGCCAGGCAGTCACGAGGGGCGCGTCCAGGCGGCCCTTGATATCCGCCTTGATGTTCGCCCGGCCGCGCGCCTCCGAGACGGCTTCGCCAGCCAGGTACCCGAGCAAACGCGCGCTGATCTCACCCGCGACGTGAGCGTCGACAGATTCCGGGCGGAAGCCGGGGCCGAGCGTGACCCGCCCGTCGATCTGGGTGGTTGGCCCATCGACCGAGATGGCCAGCTTGCGAACCTCGGCGCCACCCGAGTCCACCGCGATGACGCCGCTCGATAGAATCACGTCGGTATCGAAATTTTTCGGACGCACGTGGACCGGATCGTGAATCGTGAGACTNNTTGTCCAAAACGTCGCGCATGAAGGGCTGCAACAGTTGCAGATCCACGTGTCCTTCCAGGGCGCCATCGATTGTTCGCCCTTCGAGAACGCCCCGGGCATGCAGCTCTCCCCCGTGGGTGACGAGGCTCAGGTCGTCCAACGTGATGCGCTCGCCGGCGACGCGCACGTGGACAGGCTTCGCGGCGCGCAGCTCCACCCGTTCGGTCGCGGATTCCCCCGGTGCGGCATCGACCGCGTGTGCCATCGAGACCCAGAGCTCGTTGAGCAACACGTCCGCCGTCAACGGATGGCCCGGTTCGATGTCAACCTGGACCCGGCCCGAGGCGGTGCCCTTGCCATCGCCCAACCCAACCAACTGGGGGATCAGCGATTCCAGCACCAGCTTGCTGAAGTCGACCGTCGCGTGGACCGCGAATCCAGCCGTCTTCTGAGCCAGGCGCGCGTCGACGTGAAACTGATTGAAGAGATCACCCCGAACGGTGATCGCGACCGCTCCCGCTGGCGCGCCGGAGAGCTCCGCGGCGTCATCGGGGCGGACCTCGATCTGGCCATCCCCGAGACGAATCCCGCGGGCGACGATTCCCGATAACCGAACAACGCCCGCGAGCAGGGGGCGCTGCAAGGTTCCGCCCACGTGCATCTGCGCGCCCACCGCTCCCTGAACGTCTAGGCCCGCTGTGGCGATCCCCGGAAGGCCGCTCAGGCTCAGATCGCGCAGGTCCACATCCAAGGCCAGGCTCTGGTCCAACCCAACTGTTCCGGTGATGTTCAAAACCCCGCCGGCCCCGTAAGCGACCCGGAACGCCTCGACCGTTGCCGTGTGTCCGTCGAGCGCGATCTTCACCGGCCCAAGGGTGAGCCCCTGGCCCGCCACGACCACCGGCTGGTGCCCAGGCAGTCGCAGGTTGCCCGACAAGGCGTCCAGTGGACCCTTGACGTGGGCGTCCCACGACAGACGGCCGGTCACCAGGCTGCTGTCGGCCGCGGCGCCCAGATCCATCTTCTCGGCGCTCACGTCCATGTCGACGACCGGGCTCTTCAGGAGGCGCCGTACGTTCTTCTCGTACAGGCGGACGGTGCCGTGCGCGCGGAACGGGCCACCAAATAGATTGTCCGAAGCGGCGTCCAACCGTGCCAGACCCGCGTCCAGCCCGAACTGCGCGCGGAGCTCGGGGAGTACGCGCTTGCCTACGCCCAGTCCCGTGACGCGCGCGTTTCCCGACGCCGTCGGGGACGCGAGGGAGCCATCGACCCGGGCGCTGACGTGCGCGGTCCGGCCGAGCGGCGGCAACCCCAGGGAGCCGAGCACGCGCGCCAGATCGTAAGCCACCAGATCCAGCGCCAAGGCGACGGTTTGCCGCGCCAGCCGGGCCTCGCCCACGGCGGTGGCGCTCGCTCCGGGAACCTCAACCACCAGACCGGTGGTCTTGAAACGCGTGGCGGAAGCCGTGGCCGCGCCATGGACCCGAATCGTCTCGGGCAACCCGCGGGAACTCCGGCGCTCGAGGGTCAGATCCAAGCCTCGAATCCCGACGGTGGGGCTCGCTGAATCCAGGTCGACGTCGGCATGGAGCTGTCCGTTCACATGCCCCCCCGCCATCGGCTGTACCCCGGGCGGCAGGTACGAATCGGTGGTGAATTCCTGGAGCTTGACGTCCGCCGCCAACTTCATCTTCTTGGCGTCGAAGCTCGCGCCCAACGAGAGGCGACCGCCTCCGGGCGCTCCGAAGTGAAGGGCACTCACGCCGATCTGCATCGTGTCGCCGTCGAAGGTCAATCCGAAGCCCAGGCCCAACGCACGATTCCGGGCGTAGGCCACGTTCAGGCCGGCGAACGCCGCCTTGACCTTGAGCTTCGCGAACGTATCGCGCAGGTCCGCGGTCACTGTGGCCTCATCGCCCGACAGGGTCAGGCCCTCGATCTTCTTGCCGGCGATGATCTGGTTGAACGCGTCGGCGGCTTCGTGAAACTCCACGTGCAGATCGGCGCCGGGAATCGATGTCGCGCCGTAGATCCCGGTGAAATAGCCCTTGCCCAGCAGGACGGTCTTTTCGGTGCGCGCCTCCCGCAGGTCGAGATAGATGTCGTCCGGGTGATCCGGTGTCGTCGAGATCCGGTTGATGACGACCTTGTCGAACGGAAGCAGGTTGTCGTCCAGGATACGGAGCCACCCGCCGCCCTCGGCCACCAGGGAGCGCGCGTCGAACCCGAAGATCGGATCCTTGGGATTGATCGAGGATTGGATCAGCGACGCGGTCCCACTCGCGTGTCGGAGCTCCAGCCCCCACGTTCCAGGGAAATCGAAGATGACATTCAGGTCGTCCAGATCGGCGTTCACGATCTCGAACAGGCTGCCGCGCTCCTGCGGTTCCTTGGGCAAGACGGGTTGAAGCGTTGCGCCCGTGGGCTTTGGTTGGAGGGCGGCGATGAAACCGATCTCGGGCGATCGATTCATCTGGGCAAACCGCCAGGTCCCTTTCCCGACCTTCAGGTCATGAATTGAAAAACTACCCGCGATCAAGGTTCGCAGCTTGACCCGCGCTTCCAGGTGGGGAACATCCAGCACTGTCGTCCCCTCGGGATCGATGATCTTCAGACCGTCGAGCGTGATGGGGCTGGGCGCGTCGGTGAGCAGATCACCGAGCGCCCGGAGGCTCCACGTCACGCCGCCGATCAGCAGCTTGCCGCGATTGTCGGGCAGGGCGCCTTGAATCATCGCGCCCAAGCGCGGCCCCTGGAGCACCACCGAGGCGCCCAGAACCGCCATCGCCAGGAGCATCACGAAGCCGCCGGCCACCGCGGCGACAATTTTGGTGATCCTGAGGCGAGACACGTCTACCTCCAATGTGCCATTCTTCGCGCCGCGTCTCCAGGTTGGACGATCGTTCCAATGTCGATAAGGTCGCTGTAGATGGGACCAAAATCGTGACCGAGAACCCAGCGCCGGGGACGCCGGCCCCCGCAAGACCGAGCCTGTACGTGGTGGACGCCTTCAATTTCCTGTTCCGGGCCTTCCACGCCATGCCCCCCCTGATGACCAGCACGGGCGTGTCCACCGGCGCCGTCTACGGCCTGTGCCAGATGCTCCTGCGCATCGANNGGTGGTGCAGCTGGAACTGGTCCGCCGGGTGATCGACACCTTCGGAATTCAGTCGATCGCCGTGCCTGGATTCGAGGCGGACGATGTGATCGCCACCGTCGCGCGGCTGGCCGTTCATGCGGGAATGCAGGTGGTGATCTGTTCGTCGGACAAGGACCTGATGCA
>PMNO01000202.1 GCA_003161835.1 Myxococcales bacterium
GTTGAAGTCCGTGTCCGGGCTGGTGCCGTCCGGCGAGCCGTCCACGATCCCGAGGGCGTACTGGGCGACGCCGCCCCCGAGGTCGCCCCAGAGCTGGAGTCCCACATCGCGCACAGCGGACAGGTTCTGATCGAGTGATCGCTCCAAAAGCGGCAGGTCCGCGTCGGATTGCAGNNTCCGCGTAGGCGTCCAGGATCTGTACCGTCCCCGCGAACTCCGACAGCAGACGGTAGTCGACCAGCGAAAAGAGCGTGCCGTCCAGGTTCGGGCGAAATTTGCGGATAAGGAAGGCATCGTTGGCTTGCAGCGCATCGTCACGGAAAAAAAAGCGCCCGTCCCCTTGCAGCAATGCTCCGATCCGCAGCGTGGATGAGCCGTCGAGCAGCTTCAGCGTGAATCCCTTGTCATCCACCACCACGCCAGATGTCGGCTTGACGACCTTTGCTGCCTCCTCGTCCAGGATCTCGGTCTTGCGAAGAGCGATGCGCGCGATCTGGTCAATCTCGTCGAGTCGCGTGTTGATTCCGTTCGCGTCCGGCGGCGGCGTGGTGGCCGCCGCAGCGGTCGACGTGTCGTCGGCATTCGCGGCGTCCCCCTCCGGGGCGAGGTCGGGTGGCCCCAGGGGNNTTCTTCACCACCAAGGACGTGGGCAAGGGGACCGGGCTCGGGCTCGCGACCGTGCACGGGATCGTCGCACCGGAAACGGCGCTCCTCGGTCGGAGAAAGTGGTCACGAGCGACGAACGGAGGTCTGGGCATCGGAGTCCTTTCGGGAGGACGCGGGACGATAGTGGACTGGCCGTTGTCTAACATCGCGCGTGGGCAGAATTCAATTATAACGGAGGAAAATCTATAGTAATGGATATGCGAGTGAGCCGTGTCGCGCTGATTGGGGTTTTGAGCGCGCGTTTGCCGCTTGTCACCTGTTGGGACGTCTGCTATTACGGACAGTTGTCGGCGGCGACCAGAAACAGCGATGAAGACCTACTTGCGCCGCTCTCTGCTTGCGGATGGTGCGGATACCAATCGTCGACCCTGGCCGCGGGGTAAGGCGCTGCGCCCATCCTGGGCACTTGGGATCGCCCTCGCGGCGATTCTGTCGATCTACCGCGTGGTCCCGGCGTGGGGATATCCGCAGTGGCAGCTCTCTACCGGGGCCGCCCGATGCAATCAATGCCACTATGCCCCGGCGGGCGGCGGCCTGCTGACGAGCTACGGGCGCGATGCCGTCGGTGACCAACTGTCCACGTTCGGGGGCAATGGCGCCTTCCTCCACGGGGCGGTTCCGGTGCCCTCCTGGCTGGCGGTCGGCGGTGATCTCCGGGGCGCGTTCGTGGACCACGCGGTTCAGGATCCAAATGGAGCCACCGTCGCGGTGTTTCCGATGCAGGCAGACGCCTCCGCCCGGCTTTCGATCCCCGGAACAGGCCTTTCGGGGGTGGGCACGATCGGACTGCGCGGCCAGGTGCGGGACCCGAATCTCTTGGTCCCGATTCAGAACTATCAGCCGATCTCGACCTCGCGACTGATTTCGCGGGAGCACTACCTCATGTTCCAGCCCGAGGTCATCGGGACCTACCTCCGGGTCGGGCGCTTCTTTGCACCCTTCGGTTTGCGTTTAGCCGAGCACAATCTCTACGTGCGACGAGATCTGGGCTTCGATCAGCTGCGCGAGACCTACAACTTCTCGGCGGGAATCGTGCAGGACTCCTGGGAGGCCCACGTGACCGTGTTTGCCCCCGATTTTCTCCGGCATATCGGAAGCGACGAGCACGGCGCCGCCGCCTACTCGGAGTTTCGGGTTGCGGAGGGCACCGCGGCCATCGCTGGCCAGGCTCGGATCGCCGTTGGGCCAGGCGCGACGCGGTTCATCTTCGGGGCTGTGGGCAAGGCCTACCTGGAGCGGGCGCGCACGCTGTTCTTCACGGAGGTGAATCTCGTGCATCAGGTGTTCGACGATCCAGGGGTGCGCACGCGACGTCAGGCGGTGGGCGCGGCCGGCGTCACGATCCTGCCGTTGCCCAGCCTACCGGTGACCCTTCTGGGAGAGCGAAATCAGATCGACATCGGCATCCCGGACGCGTGGACCGCCGCCAACGTGCTCGTCAACTGGTTTCCCTACGCCCATTGCGAGGCCCAGCTGGTGGGGCGACTTCAGTTTCCCTCGGGAGGCGATGTCGCCAAGACCCTGTTCTTCCAGGTTCACTACTTTCTCTGACGCCTCTCTGACTCGGGCAGGGGCGGTGTTCGGCGCGAGTGACGCCACCGTTCCTACACAGGAACGGCGATCATCAGAGATCTTCGACGACGTTGTGGATGAAGAAGGTCGGGTTGGCCACCACGACACCGGTGTCGTCCACGCCGATCGAGATGGTGATCGCGCACTGGGCGATGTTGTCGGCCAATCCGATCGCCGTCCTGGGGTTCGTCGAGATGGCGGCGATTGCGGCGCCAAACGCCGCGTTGCTGGAAGCTGGGGTCAGTGGGGTCGCGCTGGCGGAGTCGACCAGCCCGTCGGCAATGGCCGCCGCCTTGTAAAGACCCGCCAGGGCGCCATTTATCGTCCCACCGACGAGCGACGAGGGAGGAGCGCCAAATCCCAGGAGGCCACCATTGATCGCGCGGTTGCCCGGACCGGTGTTCGCGGCGTTCGTCGCGACGCCGGTCGAACGGGGATTCAGATTGGGCCAGCCGTGCAGGCCAACTGAGCCCCCGGGTCCGGGGCCGGCCGTGTCCGGCGTGTCGAGGCTCTGGAATATCGCGTGAATCAGGTTTGCGAAGGCGGCCTTTTGCGCGGCTGAGGGCAACGTGTCGGGACCCCAAGAATTTCCATTCGTGTCGAGGATCGTCGCGTTCCCCGTGAGCTTGGTGGGATCGCAGTCGAGGAATGCATCGGCCGCCCCGCCACTGTTGAGCTCGAAGTCCGCGGCCATCAGCAGCTTGGTCGGATCGAGGATCACCTGGACCGTCGCGCCGCCGGTGCCCGCG
>PMNO01000339.1 GCA_003161835.1 Myxococcales bacterium
GGGCAGGACCGAGGCCACGTACACCGAGTAGGTCCCTCCCGGCTCGTCCGCCCCCCGCGAGGCCGGGCAGGTGAAGGACACGCGGGTCGCGCGTTCGCCCACCGTGGTATTGGCGAGCGAGTCGGCNNNNGACGGGACGAGTCCCGGTGTTGTTCGAATCGTAGCCAGGCGCGAAGTCGCACACCGGCCGGCCCACGGGAAACTTGCCGTCCTCGGTCCGGAAGGCGGTGGTCTCGTAGACCGGGCGGCCCCGCCCGTCGACCACCGGGGTCCCTTCGCAGATGAACTTGTCCGGGTTGAGCACGAACTTGAGATCCTGGGTCACACCCGCGGGTGGGATCGCCACATCCGTCACGTCGATCCAGTTGCACTCCACGCCCGCGATGTAAGTGTCTCCCCAGCCCACCGCCACGCCCTGGTTGTCGCAGCCGAAGTCGTGAACCAGGGGGGTCAGCTCGTTGTTGAAGTAGCGATCGGTGGACTCGACGCAAAAGGCCCGCTTGTCGCCGGCATTGGACCCGAAGCTGAAGTCACCGTAGTGGCGGAAGTGATAGTGCTGGTGGCACTGGCTGAACTCGAACATGTGATTGAGGAAAGGCGGGCTGGTCTCGTCGGTGGTGCCCACGCTCAAAGGCCGCGCCCCGCGGTTCTGCATGCTGGCGTCGAAGAGCAGCAGCCGGCGCCACCCCGGCCCACCCACACACTTCTCCTGGAGGGCGCACGTGTCTGGTCCGGGCGGAAAATATCGGTACTCCACCCAGTTGTTGGCGAGCTGCGCGCCGAGCACCGCCAGGTCGGGCGCGTCGGTCTGGGTGAAGGTGCCGAGACGAACCTGGTCGGCGCGCGCCTGTCGGTAGGCCACCCGCTCGAATCGCAAGCTGGTGTCCACGCGCCCCACCTTGCGCGCGAGCGCATCGAGGCAAGAGACCTTCGGGTAAGCCGTGATGTGGCAGCTCGGGTCATCGGGGGTCTCCACGTCGCACTCCTGATCGAAGAGCTGGTGGATGTTCTCCGATTCCGCAGTGTGAGGCGGATAGCCGTCCTCGTCCACGCACGCAAATCCTGTTCGCTGAAACAGGAACTCGGGATCGAGCGGCAGGTTGTAAGGCTCCCGCCACACACCGCCAACCCGGGCCAGGCTAGGCTCGGCGGCGCCCGGGGAGCCGCGATCGGTGAGCAGCGCGCTGCGCATCGTGTACGCGATCTGAACCGCATCGTGGCCGTCCCGAGTGGTCACCCGCGTGGGCCGACCGGGGCCGAGCACCACCTTCTGGAGATCCTCGGCCGGCAAGGCCAGGGTCCGGCGATGCTCGGACTCGTCATAGAAGAAGTTTCGGTAGGTGAGACGGTATTGCGTATGGCGGATCTGTTGCCTGGCGCGTGCCTCCCAAAATGAGTCTGGCTGGGCCAGGTAGTAGCTGGCCGCCGCGGCCCGCTGCGCACTCGGAATCTCGTCCAGCACCACGCCGACCCGGCTCTGCAGGCTCACTTCCACCAGCGCCCCTGGGGCCGCCGCGAACGCCGGCTCGTCGGCGCCCGTGCCGCCACCCTGCGAGTCGACCTCGCCGCAACCCGTTCCGACCGCCGCCAGAACGACTGCGACCACAAGACAGAGAGATCCTTTTCCCCGACCGATTGATTTGCCCATGATGGCGCAGCTTAGGCAATGTGCGCGCGGTTCGACATGCACCCAGAGCCGTTGCCGCCTCATTTCACGAACAATCCATCGGCAATTCACGAGGCCGAAACAAATCGCTGACAATCGCCGCGCAGGTGGCGTCAGGAACGTGGTCGTGGAAGGTGGTCTGCCCGGATGTCGCAGAGCCCTCTAACGCAGGGGCCGGCAACTGGGCGGCGGCGAGGCGACGCTGTGCGAGTCGAGTTTCGTCGTCGGCCACGTGACCCGGGCGCACGCTTTGCGCGGCAGCCAAGGTCCGCGCAGAGAATGCGCCGCCGAGGTTGCAGTCGCACGCTGTATCGGCCCACGGGCAAATGAGGCAACAGGGCCGAGGAAGGGCGACGAATCCCCGGCACGGGCGTTGCAATTCTCCCGCGGGATACGCAGATCCCAGATCTTGTTGAGGCCCTTGGTATCGCTTCTAATATTTGTCGCCTCGATGGCGCCCGATGCGTCCGTGGCGGAGCAAGGGCCAATCACGTTCGATGCGGCGCTCGGGTTGGCGCGAGACGTTCCCCGAGTCGTGGCCGCCGGACGTGCCGTGCAAGAGAAGACGGATCTCGATGGGAACGTCGGCTCCATCCCCTTCAACCCACAGATCGCGATCCAGCCAGGGTGGCGCTTCGCGCCGCGCGACGCCCGACAACCAGAGGTGATCGTGGAGATTCTTCAGCCCTGGAATGCGTCCGGATATGGAAGCGCGCGGCGGCGAACGATGTCACTCGAAGAGGCCGTTCTGCAGGCCGAAGCGCGAGCCGTTGCGCTTGCTGCCCGCTTGGGTGCCGCGCGCGCCTGGATCGATCTCTGGGCCGCTGAACACATCGCGGAGGAAGTACGGCGCGAAGAGGTGATCGCCCGCGAGCTGGAACGTCTCGTTGAGCGAGCCGCTACTCTGGGCGCGATGACCCAGGCCGATCTGGCGGAGGCTGCGGCGTATCACGCCGATGCGCGCATCGCGGTTCTTCTTGCTGACGGCGAGGTCTTTCATCAGGGGTTGGCCCTCGCCCGCGAGTTGGCTGACCCCGGCGCGGTCCCGCTTCATACGTTGGGCGATCTGCCCGCCCCCGTCGTGCCATCCGAAGCTCGGCGCGTAGAGTTCCTGGATCGCGTGGCCGCGCTGCCGGTGGTTAGCCTGCGAGACTTGGAAGTGCGTGCGACTCGCGCACGGGAGCTGGAGGAGGCGGCGGCACGGGGAACCATGGCCCATCTCGGTGCGGCCCTGCAGAGAGACGCGCCCGGCGGGCTCGTGGTGTCGGGGATAGCGCGTGTGACGTTCCCGATCTTCGACCACGGCGAGCGGGAACGCGCGGGCATCCGAGCAGAGGCAGCGCGACTCGAGGGTGAGCGGCGCGACGCCGTGGTGGCGGCGGTGATGCGCTCCAGTGAGCTGCCGACCGAGCTGGAGCTCTCGACCGCCATG
>PMNO01000725.1:0-2682 GCA_003161835.1 Myxococcales bacterium
AGACCAAGCAGGGCATCGACAAGTTGTTGGAGATGCTGGCGCTTCAGGCCGAGGTTCTGGAGCTGAAGGCGAACCCGAAACGCGCGGCCAAGGGCCACGTGGTCGAGGCGCGCCTGGATCGGTCGCGCGGTCCGATTTCGACGTTGCTGGTCGAGGAGGGGACGCTGCGCCTGGGTGATCTGGTCGTCGCGGGCGAGATGTCCGGGAAGATCCGGGCGATGCTGAACGACAAGGGGCAAAACATTTCCGAGGCGGGGCCGTCGACACCCGTGGAGCTTCTGGGCCTCGATGGGGTTCCTGACGCGGGCGAGTTGTTCAACGTCGTCACCGACGAAAAGGCGGTCAAGACGTTGACCGAGCATCGTCGCGAAACGCGCAAGCGGAAGGAGACGACCGGCACGGCGCGGGTCTCGCTCGAGAACATTCTCGACAAGATCAAGTCGGGAGAGGCGCGCGAGGTCAAGATCGTCCTCAAGGCGGACGTGCAGGGATCGGCCGAGGCCGTGGCGAACGCGCTCACCCTGTTGGCCACCCCCGAGGTCAGCGTGAACGTCATTTCGTCCGGCGTGGGCGGAATCACGGAGTCGGACGTGACGCTGGCCAAGGCATCGGCGGCCGTCATCATCGGCTTCAACGTGCGACCGGCCGGCAAGTCGGCCCAATTGGCCGAGCAGGAGGGCGTGGAGATCAAGCTCTATCAGGTGATCTACGAAGCCATCGACGACGTGAAGAAGGCGATGGTCGGTATGCTGGCCCCGGTCTTGCGCGAAAAGATCATTGGTCGGGTCGAGGTCCGCCAGGTCTTCACCATTCCCAAGGCCGGGACGATCGCGGGATCGTTCGTCACCGAGGGCAAGGTGACGCGCAAGTCGCAGGTGCGCTTGATTCGCGACTCGGTGGTCGTCTTCACCGGCAAGGTGGGATCTCTGCGTCGATTCAAGGACGACGCCAGCGAGGTAGCGGCTGGCTACGAATGTGGCGTCAGCATCGAGGGCTACGCCGATGTGCGCGAGCGTGACGTCATCGAGGCGTTCGAGATTGAGAGCATCGCCGCCACGCTGGAGATGCCCGGCGACCAGTCCGCCCGCCGTTGACCCGGGAGTCAGCTGTCCGGTCGTCGTCATGACCATCGGGATCGCGCGCGTCACTCTATTTTTGCCCGCCAGCCACTCGCTGAAGGAAAAGCGCATGGTTCTGCGACGGGTGAAGAGCAAAGTACGAGAGAGGTTCAACGCCGCGATCGCCGAGGTGGGGGACAACGACTTGTGGCAGCGCGCGGCGCTGGGGATCAGCGTGGTGGGCAGCGATCGCGCGTTCGCGGAATCGGCGCTGGATGAGATCGTGCGCTTCGTGCGTGATCACGCGGAGGTCACCCATATCGAGCACGAGCTTCAGACCTTCAGCCAGGAATTTGGCGTGGGGGCCGGCGCGCACCATTGGGAGGGTTGAACATGGAAGACGCGAGGCGACGGACATGAATCAACGCACGGAACGGCTAGGATCGGACATCCATGCCGTGCTGAGCGAGATCATCGCGCGCGGCGAGATCAGGGACTCACGGGTACGGGGCGCCGGGCTCGTGACCATCACCCGCGTCCGGGTGACGGGCGATCTCAGCGAGGCGCGCGCCGCGTTCACGGTGTTTGGGGCGAATGCCGAGATCCTGGAAGAGGTGCGCCGGGGGCTGCAATCGGCGCGTGCGTATTTGCAACAGGAGCTGGGCCGGAGGCTGCGGGCGCGCAAGACGGTCATGTTGACATTCGAGATCGATCGTTCCTTGGATAACGCCTTTCGCGTCGATGGCCTGCTGCGGGCCGACGCCGCCTTGCGGGTGCCGCCGCCCATCGCCGCCGACGCTCCCACACCGACCTCCGATTCCGACGACGACATACCCGAGAAATGATCGACGGGATTCATGGGGTGGTGGTGGTCGACAAGCCGGTCGGCCCGACCTCACACGACATCGTGGCGCTCGTGCGGCGTCTCGCGGGCACGAAGCGGATCGGCCACGGCGGNNGTCGGCCCGACGTCGTTTGATATCGTTCGGCAGGCGCGCCGTGCCACCGGAGCGCGGAAAGTGGGTCACGGCGGCACGCTGGATCCACTCGCGTCCGGGGTTCTGCCCCTGTGTTTCGGCGAGGCCACCAAGCTGGCGCAGTTTCTCCTGGATGCCGACAAGGAATACGAGGCCACGATCAGCTTTGGCGCCGAGACGGACACCTACGACGCNNGCAGGCTCAGATTCCCCCGATGTATTCGGCGTTGAAACGGGAGGGCCGGCCGCTTTACGCCTATGCGCGGGCCGGCGAGACCGTGGATCGCCCCGCGCGACAGATTTTCATCCACGCCCTCGAGTTGCGCGCATTCGTCGAGGCGCCGGCGGCGGACGAAAGCGCGGCCATCCCTGCCGACCTCGCCGGGGTGAGCGGTGACGGGGGCGGACGGGGACCGCTGGCGCGGGTTTTCATTCGCTGCTCGAAAGGAACCTACGTGCGCTCACTGGCGTATGACCTCGGCCGGGCGCTCGGGACCTGCGCGCACCTGACGGCATTGCGCCGCACCCGTTCGGGACCCTTCGGGCTGCAAGGGGCCCTGCGGCCAGAGTCCTTGGGGATCACGCCCTTGCCGATCGTGTCTCCGGCCGACGCGCTTGCGCACCTGACGACCGTGGTGGTGCCCGAG
>PMNO01000725.1:2759-2917 GCA_003161835.1 Myxococcales bacterium
TGGCCCGGGCGGGCCGCGCCGGTCGTCTCGCCGGCCGGGGAAATTTCCAGTCAGTTCAGCGTTTGCGGCAGAGCCAGGCGGAAGGGAGCGATGTCGGCGTCGAAGGCTCCCCCGGCGTCCGTGACCATTTGATACGTGCCGCGCATCTCGCCCGACGG
>PMNO01000197.1 GCA_003161835.1 Myxococcales bacterium
TGGGCGTGAGATCCGTCCTGCGAGCGAAGCGGCTCAGGTTCCGGCTTGCGGCTGAGTGCCGAAATCAGCGGGTAGCAGCCGTTGTCGCTCGATGACCCGCCAGGTAGACGCTCGATGTTTGGGCCCGTCGTGGGCGTTACAGGAATTTAACCGGGATCGCATCGCCATCCCTTTCAGGGTGCGCGAACCGGTATTCCACCACGCGGCACACTTCTAGCTACAGGGGAAGACGCATCTCAACACACCACCGCATCTCAACACGCGCTTCAAGGAGACCCATGAACGCCATCGAATTGCTCGCGTCCTGGCCGATCGACAAAGAAGAACTTGCGCTCAAGGTGCTCGAGGCGGTCACCCCTGTCGGTTGCCCTCGCGAGATAGCGCGCCGCCTCCAATAGCCCTCCCTCGTAGGCGGAACCCGCAAACAAGGGGACGACGCTTGCGCCGATGCATGCGGCGGGCAGCCGAGGATCTGGCGACCGCGACCAACTATCTCACGCTCATTTCTGTTTCGCATCGGTAACTCCCCCGCCTGTCGATGGGTGAAAATGGCAACGGTCAGGAATGGAGACGACCGTCGGAGGGGGCGCGTCTCGGGCGTCGTTTCCCCGAGGCGATGCTTCCGCGAGCGGGCACGGGCCGTGTACAATCGCCATCGCGACTCCGTACATCGCGCCAGCAAGGAAAGCAGCGTAACCGCCCATGAGTAGCACCTGTCGTCGGTGCCCGTTGTCGCGGCGCCGCTTGGTTGATCCCGTTCGGCGGTTCCGCCGGCGGCGAGGCAGTTCGGACGCGGAGTCCCGATGACTGACAAGGCAGCCCCCCCGAGGCCCGCGCAGCAGCCACCGACCGCCGGTGTGGGCAAGGTACGCACCAGGCATTGGATCATCGCAGCAGGCCTGGCGGTCGTGGTGATGGGGGGCGCCCTGTGGCGCTTTCGTGCGCCCGAGGTCCGGGTTGCCTCGGTCCGCCGTGGATCTCTGGAGCAGCACATCGTTGTCAGCGGGCGGGTGCGGGTGCCGAACCGTGTTCAAGTCTCGGCGCGCATGTCAGCCTTGGCGGTCGCGGTGCTGGCCTCCGAGGGGCGTCGCGTGGCGGCGGGTGAGCTGCTCATCCAGCTCGACGACGCCGAGGCGCAGGCCGCCGTCGGGCAAGCCAGGGCATCGGCCAACCAGGCGCGGGCGCGGGTGGATCAGCTGAAGCGCGTGGGGGCCGTGGTGGCGACCGCGAGTCTGAAGCAAGCGGAGACCAACCTCGATGAGGCGCAGGCCACGTTCGAGCGCACCGCCCGCTTCATGGCCAAGGGCGCCTCGACGGTGGTCGAGCTGGACGACACGCGCCGCACCCTGGAGCGGGCACGGGCGCAGCGCGCGGCGGCGGTGGCGCAGCAGATCGCATCCACGCCCATGGGGGCGGATTCGCGAATCGCCTTGACCACGCTGCTGGAAGCACAGGCACGCCTGGCGGGAGCGGAGGCACGGCTGGCGCAGGCGCGCCTCGTAGCTCCGGGTGCCGGAGTGGTGCTGTCGCGCGCCGTCGAGGCGGGCGATGTGGTTCAGCCGGGGCAAACATTGCTGGTGCTGGCGGTCGACGGGGATCCGGAGCTGGTGTTCGACGCCGACGAACGGAACATTCCGTTCATCAAGCTCGGCCAATCGGCCAGCGCCGCGGCGGACGCCTATCCGCAGCAGCCGTTCGGCGCGACGGTCAGCTTCATCGCGCCGTCGATCGATCCCCAGCGTGGCAGCATCGAGGTGCGTCTGGTCGTGACCAAGCCGCCCCCGCCTTTCCTGAAGCCGGACATGACGGTCTCGGTTGATCTGACGGTCGCCGCCAGGGCCCGCGTGCTGATCCTTCCGTCGAGCGCGGTGCGGGGGGCGGCGACACGGTCGCCCTGGGTGACATCGGTCGAGGTGGGGCGTCTGCGGCGCCGTCCCGTCGCGCTGGGCATCGCCGGCGAGGGGTCGGTCGAGATCGCCTCGGGAATCGACGAGGGCGCCGCGGTGGTGATCCCCGACGGCCGTCTCCTGGCCGAGGGGCGGCGGGTGCGCGCGACGCCGGTGGATACTGGAGACGATCCCTGATGCCGTTCGCGTGGTTCGTGGCGCTCCGCTACCTGCTGACCGACAAGGCCCAGACGGGCTTGGCGCTGGCGGCGGTCGCCGTGGGAGTTTCGGTGATCGTGTTCCTGTCGGCGTTGATCGGCGGCCTGCAGACCTCGTTGATCGACAAGACCCTGGGCTCGCAACCCCACATCACGTTGCGCTTGCCGCGAGAGGCCCCGCAGCCACTCGTGATGCCCACGCCCACGATGGCCATCGCCCGCAAGGTTCAAGCGACATCACAGCGCATGCGCTCGATCGACCAGTGGCCGGCGGTGATGGCGAGCGCGGAGCGCGTACCGGGCGTGACGGCCGTTTCGCCGACGGTGCTCGGGGCGGGGTTTGCCGTGCGCGGCGACGCACGCGAGCCGATTCTCGTGCGCGGGGTCGATCCGGAGCGCTTCCTGGCCATCCTGGATGTACGCGGCAAGCTGGTCGCGGGGCGTTTCGACATCGCGACCGGTGACGTCGTCATCGGTGTGACGCTGGCCGATAACCTGGGCGTTGGCGTGGGTGATCGGCTGCGCGTGACGACCAGCGAGGGGATCGACGACACCGTGACCATCAACGGTCTGTTCCGGGTGGGGAACGAGGGCGTCGATCGGACCTGGGTGTTGACGTCATTGCGACACGCCCAGGCGCTCTATGCCCTGCCCGGCGGGGCCAACGCGATCGAGCTGAAGGTGGCGGACATCTTCACCGCGGAGGGCGT
>PMNO01000587.1 GCA_003161835.1 Myxococcales bacterium
CGCACAGAGCGCGAACGTATATTGCCAACGAGCCTTGGTGTCAAGGGCTATCGCCGTGGCCCCCCAATGGCTGGCCGGATTCTTGCCCGGACATCTGACCCAGGTCCGACCCCTTGGGGCGGACCTTCTGTTTAGCGGCTCACATGATCTGCCGAGTCGGCCCTTCGACGGGATGCGGCTTTGGCCCGCGGTCTTCATCTTCCCTCATGGGCGCCGGGGGCTCGGTGGTTCCGCCGCTTCGGGATGCGGGGGCCTCGGGGATCGGGGGTGCGCCGGCGGGTACGGCGCTCTCACGCGCCGCGGTATCCGGAACGAACGCGGGCCGATAGCTCGGGTCCAGCAAACGCTGGATCTTCGCATATGCGAGCTTGGATCTATCACGCCACTCGTTCTGGACACCCAGCCGCTCCATCATCGCGAGGTTCTCCTGATGCGTGCGGACGGACTTCTCCAGCAGTACCCGGATCTTCTTGCGCACCTCTTCGTAGTAGATATCCAACTTCTCCCGCGCATCGGGCCTGAGCAGGTCTGGAGGTACCGGAGCGTGGATGAACGCATCGTAGAGCTCTTCATATAGTGAGGCGATCTGGAAGCCCGAGGCGGAGGCCCAGCCGGGATTGCCGAGCTTGATGGTGTCGATGTATTGCCGCTGGGACGCCAGCAGGAGGTGCGCCTTGGCTTCGAGGTCGATCCCCATTTGCTTCTCGGGCAAACGCAGCGGTACGGCCCGAAAGCGCTCGTGGGCGATTTCACCTATGTGGTACATCGCCAGCGCCAGGTAGAAGTCGGTCTCGAACCGCTCCTCGGCCTCCTTTTGATGGAAGAACGCAACGGCGGACCGGAGCGTTCGTTCGGCGGTGTCGAGATCCTTGAGCTGAAACTGCGCGAATCCACGACGGGCCAAGGCCTCGAGGCGGTCGTCGGAGCTCAGATCTTTGCGTTCCAGCGTCCGCGCGAGCACCTGAACGGAGGCCGGCCAATTATTGATCTCGGCGTAGGTCGACCCGAGCTGGAAGGCGGCATCCTTGGCATCGCTGGAATCGGGGTACCCATCGGTGAGCGCCTTGAAGCGAGCTATCGCGCCCTCCCAGTCCTTCTTGCCCTGGTAGGCCAGACCCACGTTGTATAGGCTGGCCCGAACGTAACGGCCCTCCGGGAACTCCTTGAGTACCCGGTCGTAGGCGGCAATGGCGTCGTCGAACCGCTTGTCCGACAGCGCCTTACCGGCCTGTTCGAACAACTCGGCGGCATCGAACGCCTCGACGTGTGTGCCGTCCGGTCCCGCGACAGCCGTGATCTTGATGGGATCCATCTCGTATTGGGTGACGGGCCCCGCGGATGGAACAGCCGGGACCGGGGTTGAGCGATGGGCGCATCCGGCGACCCCGAGCATGGCGACTGCGAAAGCACCTACAATCGCCGATGGAACGAGGGCACTAACCATGGGAATTCGAAAGGCGCGAGGCATGAAGGTGTCCTCCAGTTTGCAGTTTGAGGGACAACGGATGCCCCCGCCAGGTTCCCAGGTTCCAAAGATATGCGGTCAGAATTGTCTATCAGAATCGACCACTCTAAGTGGTCCATTGAGTTTGCCTGTCTCGCCGCGATGTAGGAGGGTGGCGCAATGAAACCGATCGAGCTCTTTTCCGCGGCCACAATCGCCCGTCGGGTCACCGAACTGGGTAAGCAAATCGACGCACAGATGCCGCCCGGACCAATGACTCTCGTGTGCGTGCTCAAGGGCGCGTTCGTGTTCATGGCCGATTTGGTGCGCGCCATCCCGCGGCAGATGACCTGTGATTTTCTGGGCGTTCGGAGCTATGGAGACGCAACGCTGTCGTCTGGGGTCGTCGAGATAACGAGCGATCTCGGCACAACCATCACGGATCGGAATGTTCTGCTGGTCGAGGACATCGCCGACACTGGACTGACGCTGAGGTACCTGCTGGACGTCTTGTCGGCGCGCGGACCGGCCAGCCTGCGCACATGCGCGTTGCTGTCAAAACCCTCACGGCGGGCGATCGACGTTCCGGTCGATTTCGTGGGGTTCGAAGTGCCGGATGAATTCGTGGTGGGTTACGGCCTCGACGCCGGTCAGCTGTATCGCAATCTGCCGTATATCGGAGTCCTGAGGAGTTAGCGCCGAGCGGCCCTATTGCTTGTTGCGGGTCACGGCGGCTTGAATCTTCTGGCGCATCGTGTTGTAGCGCTGCAAGAAGTCCAGGTTGGACTGGCGGAAGACCTGCAGATAGCGTCGCTCCTTGAGTTTTTGTCGAATTCCCTCGCGGATTTCAGTGAGGGGTGCGACCAGCTGGTCCGGCGTGCGGTAGGCGGCAATCAGAACCATCACCCGGCTGCCCTCGATCATCTTGACTTCGCCCGCCGCGCCTCGCGTCGCCGCCGGCTGGTACAGGATGGCGACCGCGTCGGGGGCATTCGTCTTGACGGAATTTACGACCGTGCGGGCCGGAAGATCGGGCAGTGGATCCTTGACCAAGACAATCTGGGGATGCAGTTGATGCGCGAGATCCAGCGATTCGCCGCCACTTTGGGCCAGAGTCACGGCCCAGCCCTTGTCCTTGGGAAACACCGCGGCCAATTGGGTGCCCGCGGCCTGGTCGTCGTTGACCAACAGGATGGTGCAAACGTCACCCGGGCCACCCGTTTGGGTCTCTTCGCGACCGAGTAACCGATCCTCCATCGCCAGGCGTTGGCGGGACAGATCCCGCATCCGTCGCAAGAATTCCTCGTGGAGCTCCAAGACCTCTTCAAGCAAGGTGTTGCGATCGGACAACGCCATCAATTCGGTCGCGGCGGCGACTACCCGGTCCTTCAGATAAGGCACGGCGTCGGGTTCCTTGACCACCACATCGGCGGCGCCACCGCGAAATCCGGCGACGCCGACGTCGAACGACTTGCGGGTGGTCATCACGATCACCGTGGTCAGGGGCGATTTTTCGCGGGCGAACTTCAGGAGCTCCAAGCCCTCCGCCGGGGAGGGAGTGTCGACGTCAAACAAGGCGACCGTGAAGAACTTGTTGATCAACAAGTCACGGGCCCGTGCCGGATCGACGGTCACGGTGACCACCAAGCCCAGGCGGCCGAGCATGGTCTGGAGACCGCGCGCCACCTTCTTGTCCTGATCCACCACCAGAACTTCTTGCCCCGCGGCGACGTTAGCGGTTTCGGGTGCCACGACCCAAAACTATCACTCCACGTCCAGTCGGAGAAACCGGACGCCGCCACGCCTGTGCGTCGTGATAGCATCCGAACAGGCATCCGCCATGAGTTCGACCCTCGATCGAGTCCTCCAGGCCGCGCGGCAACTCGGGGCCTCGGATGTTCATTTGAAGGTTGGGTTGCCGCCCGTATTTCGGATCAAGGGCGATCTCCGGACCGTTCGAGATGTTCCGCCCTTGTCGCGCGACGCCATCCAGACGTTCGCGCTGGACATGATGAATGAGCGCCAGCGCGAGACATTCGAGGCCTCCTGGGACGTCGATCTGGCGTACGCCACGACCGACGGTGTGCGATACCGAGTCAACGTATTCCAGCAGCGGGGAAATGTCGGGTTGGTGATGCGCTTGATCCCGCCCGAGGTGCCTCCCTTCGACAAGTTGAACCTGCCAAAGGTGGTTCTGGATCTCGCTGACAATGAGCGGGGCATGGTCTTGGTCACGGGGGTCACAGGCTCGGGAAAATCCACCACCCTTGCGGCGATGG
>PMNO01000653.1 GCA_003161835.1 Myxococcales bacterium
TCGCGGCCCCGCCAGGACCGCACGGGCCTTCTTCGGATCCGCAAGCATTTGGAACCAGGCGGCCCCCATCTGGGCGCAGCCGATGGCGTCGATGCCCGCGAAGACCACGACTTCCGGGTTGGTCTCGTCGGTTCGCGCGCCGTGCTTCTTGTGAGTCATCCTTTTCTCCATCCAGGTGATCCCTATACGACATTTAAATGCGGGATGCTTGTCGCATCGGCATCCTGGCCCGCCAAGGCCTCAAGCGGGCCCCTGACCGGCTTGCATGCGGGTGTCGCAGCGATGTATGCGGTCGTGCAGCATCGCCATCTCCGGCGGCGTCAGCTGATCCGCGTAACGACGCAGAATCGTGCGCGAGATCTCCTGGCACTCCTGCCATTCGCCGCGCTCGAAATGGTTGGCCGAAAAGCCCTCCCAGACCCGAATCTGTTCGCGTGCGGTCGCCCATCCCGAGTCGATGCGCGCCGGCGGTTCCGAGCGGGTTCGCTTCAGCACTGCTTCCACGCGCAGCAGGAGCTCGCGCATGCTGAACGGCTTTTGAATGTAGTCGTCGGCGCCCTGTTCCAATCCCGCCACCCGATGCTCTTCCCCAGAGCGCGCCGATACCATGATCACGGGAACGGTGCGGG
The DNA here is from genome assembly GCA_003161835.1 of Myxococcales bacterium. Classification (GTDB taxonomy): domain Bacteria; phylum Myxococcota_A; class Polyangia; order Fen-1088; family Fen-1088; genus FEN-1088. The sequence continues at coordinate 630 of PMNO01000653.1, forward strand.
TGCGTGGACTGAGGCGCAGGGCTCGACAGACTTCGGTACCCGGACGATCCGGTAACATGAGATCGAGGAGAACCAGATCAGGGGTCGACACCTCCGCAATCCTCAGGGCTTCGTGGGCCGTGGACGCGCCGGNNCCCGCTTTGGAATCCCGAGTGTTATTCGAGGCGAAGGCCCTACGGGGCGACATCCAGGTCGAAGGCGGCGGATGCGGAGCCGCCGCGGCTGTCGCGCAGGACCACCCAGAAATGGATCACCTTGCCATCGCCGACGGTGGGGGCATCGGCGGGGGCATTCCAGGTGTTGTCGGAAAATAGTTCCGTCTCGTCGGAGGCCCGTCCGGTTCGATCGTGATCGAACGTGCCCGCCGTCGTGAACCAGGAGACGCGCAACGACTCGTGCGCCTCGATCAGGGCGTAGGTCGCAAGATCGAAAACGCGAAACGTCTCGGCCGCTTCGGCGGGCCATGAGACGCGAAAGCTGATCGCCTCACCCGCGTGGACCACGGGCGCGGGTGCCGCATCTCCCGCGCGCGGCAACTCGGCGGTCAGGCCCGCGGCATCTGTCATCGTGACCGAAGCCAAGATGGGCGCCGCATTCGCGTGGTATCCGGTGTCCGGATCGTTGAAGGCGCGCGCGATCTCGGTGGGGGCGTTGGCAAGCAAGCACGATACGCGCACCAGGGCGAACCCGACCAGATCACCTGCGGCGCCGGGCAGGCCACGCACGGCCGCCCGTATCGGTTGATAGAACCCGCCGGTGGGATCAGGATCGCGCGGACGGACCGCGGGTTGTCCGGGCGGGGCGGGTGGCGTCAGCGGCCCAAACAGGGAGCAGGCGTCGAGCGGGAGGGACGCCCTCACGCGCCCCAGCGCCGCCGGCCCGTCGTCGGGCTGATCGACACACGCGCGACTGATGGCGTTGCTCTCCGCGGGCGGCTTGGGCGTGCGACACGTCGTCCAGGTCACCGGCGCCGCCAAGGTGCCGGTGGGATCGACCAGCAACGTGTCGAGCATGATCTCGGCCCCGGGCTTTGCTTCGGCGGGTGTCGCTTGAATGTCCAACAACTGGGCCCCGAGGATCAGCGAGGGGGGCGCTCCCAGGTCGGGTTTGCAACCCAAGACAGATGCGGCGCCCGCACCCGCAACGAGGGCGACGCACATCGTGAACCGAAGTCCGCTTTCTCCCGCTGTCATCAGAATTCCATCCGCGCGCCGATGACGGCCAGGGTCGGAAGTCCCGTGATGGTGCCGCGCGTGGTGAAGGTTTCGTCGTAGAACAACTCTTCGGGGTTTTTTCGGTTGGTGACGTTCTGAACGTCCAAGAATACGCGGAGCTTGTTGCGCTTGAGCACGAAGGCCTTCTCCAGGCGCGCGTCGACTTGATANNGCGGCGCGCCCGTGGAATAGCGAAACCGAGCGCCCACCTCCCAGCCGTGCCCGAAGTCAAAGCTTCCCAGCACGCCCAGGACGTGGGTTTGATCATAGTCGAACAAGCGCCAGCTCGACTCCAGATGGTCGCGCCGCTCGCTTCGCGAAAATGTGTACGTGACCCAGCCGAAAAAACCGCGCAGGAGCTCCTGCCGCAGGAGCATCTGCACGCCGTAGGTGCGGCCGCGGCCGTCTTGGGTGAGCGCCTGAGCCACGGGAGGGGAGGGTAGGGCGCTGCGCGAGACCAGATTGTCCAGCCGCTTCCAGAAGCCCACCGTTTCAAACACCAGCGTCGGTCGAATCTTCCACGAGAACCCGCCCGAGGTGTGAACGGCTCGCGATAGGTTCAAGGTGGTGTTGCCGAAGACCGGGCTCATCTCCTCGGGCTCCGGCGGCTGGCCGTAGATTCCACCACCGGCCGTGAGGGTAAGTCGCGGCGACACCCGGAGGGCCGCAGACAGCCGGGGGTTGGGTGCCCACGCCAGCACGCGCACTCCGACGGGATTGCGCGGAATATCCAGGCGGGAATAGCCGACCGGCGGAGCGCTGCTCGAAAACGGGAACTGATGGTCGCCCTCGATCAAGGTTGGCTCGAAGCGCAGGCCGGGGGTGACAGTGAGGCGTCCCCAGGTGATCTCGGACAGCACGTAGGGTGCCGCCGATACGATATCCACGGTCCAGGCGTCGGTCGCTTTGTCCGCCGAGGGGCGCTGCCCGAAAACCACGATGTCCCCCTCACGGGGCGGCAAGTTCACCGAGCCGTCGCGCCGCGATGACGTGTGGCGGGCCTGAATATCCATGCCGAACGACAGGATGGCGGCCGAGCCCACCCGGCGACGATAGGCCCCCCGCAGACCGTACTGCCACGTGTCCTGGGACAGGCTGACGTTGGTCTCGCCAAAACGCGATAGCGACGAGCTGCGGTCCAGGCCCACCGAGGGCGTCACGACCAGGCTGGATCCGTCCGGCAGGAGCCGCGCGTATCTGACGAAGATTCGCTTGTAGGAATCGTCGGTGTTCTGGGTCCGCTTGTCNNGCGACACCAACCCGAACGCGCCGGCCAATCGAACTGGTGAGCATGGCCGACGAATCGATGACATCGGCCGCGACATATCCGTGAGAGCCTTCCGACAACGGGCGCAGATCGATGCGGACCAGGCCGCCGAGACCGCGTCCATACTCGGCGCCATAGGACCCGGGAGACAGATCGATCGATCGCACGAGATCGGAATTGACCGTCGAGCGCAGGCCGCCGACGTGGTACAGGGCCGGAATCTCGACGCCGTCGACCACGACCCGGGTTTCCTTGGGAGCGGATCCCCAGACCACCAGCTGTCCCGAACCGAACGCGGAACGGCCCACACCCGGCAAATTCTGAACGACCTTCAACGTGTCGCCTTGCGTCCCGGGTACGCGGCGCGCCTCCTCGGTGCGAATGCGCGTTTCGACCGCCTCCTTCTTGATGCGTGGCGCGCGCACCACCACCTCTTCGTCGACACCTTCCTCGCGCTCCTCGATCAGATACTTGACCGTCCGTTTCTTGCCCTTGGTGAAGGTCTCCTCGGTGTTGATCGTGACCAGCTTGGGATGCGACATCTCGACCTGGTGTGGTCCGGGCGGGACATCCATGAAGGCAAAGGTGCCGTCTTCGTCAGTCAGGGATTCCACGTTCAGATCCTTGATGCGAACCTTCACCCGGGCCAGCGGCCGCTTCTTGAAACGTTCGAGGACCAGACCCTCGAAATTGATCTGAGGGCCCAGGGACACGGTCTGAGTCGTTATCGTGAAATCGTAGCGGTAGGTGATCTTNNAGGGTGACGGCGGCCGTGATCCCCGCGTCGTGCTTGGCTTGCGGATACACCGCGGGCACGAAGGTGACCAGCTTCGGAGGCTTGGTGAGCTGGCCGCTCGCGGCCTCCCCATCGCTCGGGGCATCAGCCGCCTGCGGCGCGCCCGCGAGGGCCCGTGACGAGATCGCCATCGCCACCCACGCAGAAATGGCAAACCACCGACCCGGACGTGGTCCCAAGCGAATCAGTCCCCGAGCTCGAAAGTGCGCGACAGGACGTAGGTCGATCCCGCCACTGGATGGCCGCATGCCATCGCGGGCTTGAATCGCCATTGTTTGGCGGCCGCGACCGCCGCGGCATCCATTTCGGGGGACAGGCTTTGCAGGACATCCACTTGGCTGACCGATCCGTCCGCCGCGACGGTCAGACGCAACTTCATCTTCCCCTCGATGCCCTCGGCGCGGGCCTGGGCCAGATATTCGATGTCCTGTTTGAAAACGGGTTCAGGTTTGGTGGGCTCCTCGGCGCACGGAGCGTCTTCCCCGGGACCGGGCGCAACCGCTTCGCGCAAGCGTTGGCGGCGCGATTCGGTCACCGCGGACGCGACCCGCGTGGGGGCCGCCGCCGCGGCGGGGGCACGACTGGGCAACGCGATACCACCCGGACCATCGTCGTTGGTCATGGTCAAAGCGGTGGCCACGGCCGCGCGCGGTGCAGCGCTCGCAGCCGGGGCGGCCTCGATTGCCTTCGGCAAGACAGCGACCTTGCGCTCGACCGGCGGCCGCGCGGCGGCGCGAACGGGTGGTGGCTTGGGCGGCTTGGGCTTGTCCTTCTTCTTCGTTTCGGATAGCGCGACCGCTATGGGACGGCGCGCGCCTCGGCTGGTGGCGGCGCCCAAGAGAGTGGCGGCCAGGCCCGCGTGAAACAGGACTGAAAGAACAATCGTGCGACTACTCACGACGGTCTTACTCGCCCGTCTGCATCACGTTGATCGCGAATTTCGTGACACCGGCCATCTTCGCCACGTCCATCACGTGAACGACGCTGCCATGCTGGACTTCCTTGTCGGCGCTGACCACCAGGCTCATCTCGGGATCAGCGGCAAACGCCGCCTTGACGTTCGCCTGCAATTGCGCGTCCGTGATGTCCTGTTCGTTCCAACGCAACCGCCCGTCCTTCAAGAGCTGGACGGTGCTCGGCTTGTCCGCGGTCCCGTCGGTGGCGTGCGCCTTGGGCAACTGAACCTTCAGCGTCTGAGCGACGATGTACGTCGACGCCACCATCAAGATGACCAGCAACACCAAGACCACGTCGACCAGAGGCGTCACGTTGATGGCCGCGATGGTGCGCGTGCGCCCGCCACCTCCGGCCAGCGTTCCCGCCATGGTTACGCTCCAACCGCGGTGCTGGAGGGACCAGCCACCCGTAGCCCATCGCCTGACACCGCGGCGGCAGCGGCCCCACCGGCCCCACCGGATTGCTCGGTCCGGTGCTCAGCGGTACTCGCCGTCGCGCGTACGCGGTTGTCCGCGACCACCCTCGCCTGCGGGGCCAGCGATTTCATAGACGCCAGGACGACGTTCCCCAGGCTGGCCGCGTTCTCTTCGACGTCGGCGCCCTTCTTTTGAAAGACGTTGTAGAAGATGACGGCAGGCAATGCGACCAGAATGCCGATCGCGGTCGCGACCAACGCCTCCGCGATGCCGCCCATCACATTGCCCATCCCCGCCGACGCACCGGCCTGGGTCTGGCCGAGTTCGCGAAAGGCGGTCACGATGCCCAACACGGTTCCAAAAAGGCCGATGAAGGGCGCGTTGTTTCCGAGGGTCCCCAGAAACAACAATCCCGCTTCGAAGGACTTGCGGCGCTGTCGGACAGCCTTGGACAGGATCTGCTCGACGGCATCGGGACCATCTGCGTACCAGTCCAGGGCCTCCCCGACGATCTCCGCCTCGACGGCGCGCGACTTCTTCAACAGCGCACGCGCCTCGTCGACGTTGCCACCCCGCAACAGCTTGCGCAGGGTATCCGCCAGGGATCCCGTATCGAGGCGCCGACGCCTGAAATACCACCACCGCTCGATGATCACGCCGACGGACAACACCGACAGGGCCATCAGAACGTACAACACCACCCGAGCCCCCAACTGCGCCACGTAAACGAGCTTTTCCATCAACATGCGTCCACTCCTTCGTTCACAGAACGTCGTTCTCCCAAACCGTGAGTCCAGCCCCCGCCACGTGCGCCGGGGCCGTCGCGCTGTCGCCCAGTTCTCCGAATACCTCGGCCACCAAGGACCCGTGGACGGCCACGGTCAAGCGCCAACGGGTCGCCGCCGCGCCGCACAGCGACGCCGCGTCCACGCGGGCGGTGTAGTGCCCCGCAGGCGGCGATTGCGTCCAGATAACGTTCTCGTTGTCGCGGCCATCGTTGACGCAACTGGAATTGGAATCGAAATCCAGAGTCCCGGCGGCGGCGATGGTCTCGGCCGGGAAGGGCCCCTCCGCCACGGAACGCGTACCCAGGGAATTGCGCTTCTTGGTCCAGATCTCGGTCATCCCTGGTCCGCCCGTGGCCGGCGCCATCACGTGCAGATCCAAATCCGCCGGACCGTCCCACTCCAAGGAGATCACGAAGGCGCCATCGGCTGGCGCCGAGGCCAAGGTCAAGGTCTGGGTCTTTGGTGGCCCGACGGTGCCATCGGGGGCGACCGCGCGGAAGATCAGGGTGTGCGAACCAGCGAGCAAGGTGGGTGCGAATGACCCGCGGGTCGAGAAGGCCAAATCCGGAGGGCTCATCTGATCCTCGCCGGCGACCGGGACGATCCAGTAGCCCTTATCGCCGGCCAATCCGATCGCCACCGTCGCGCCGTGTTCGTCCACGGTGCCCGAGATCGCCTTGTTCTGTACCCCCGGATACAGGCGGCTGTTGTTGCTGTTGATGGTGTGGACCTCGGGGCCGCTCGGGTTGCCAGCGCTGGCTATCGCGAGATCGCCGGTCACATACTGGCCGCCGCTCGCGCGAAAGTCGGCTTCAAGCCCGATCGATGGATCGGCCCCCGCGCACCCCGATACCCAGGCCAGCAACAGGGGCACCCCGAGAGCCAGCGCCTGCGCCGCGGCGGTGGCGGTCGTCGGCTTCCAGTGTGCGTCGGGCTGGCGTAACCCACCACAACGGCACATCAGAATTTCACCTCGCCCCGAACGACGACCGCGTTGTCGCGCAGGTTGGTCGGATTTCCCCCGAGGTCCCGCCCGAGATGGTTGCGGTTGATGTCGACCTCGGCGATCAGACGGCCCGCGGGCGCGCGCAGGGCGGCCGTGAATGCCCAGGTGTGGTAGCTGAAACTCTCGGGAACCTGAACGCCCAGGGCGCGGCCCGCGGAGTCGCGATCCGGATTGTAGAAATCGTAACGGACGCCGATCGTCGCGTGGGAACCCACGTCCTGCGTGAGGGCGGTGTACCACCCAATTTCTCGCATGTCGCGAGCCACGGGGCCGTAGGACGTCGAGATGAGCGCGTACGGATCCGCGGGCAGGATTCCGCGGTCGAGATTCTTGGCCACGTAACCCTCCACGTAGCCAATCGTGTCTCCCCATCCGGGCAGCGAAAGCCGGATCTGCAAATCAGCGCCCAGTCCGTGCCGGGCGAATGATTGTCCGACCGTGGGCGCAACGCCGGGCGCGAGTTGAATCTCGTTGGATTGGAATTGCCCGTCCTCGTTCCGGTCCTGCCAGATGATTGCGGGCTTGGTGGCAGGCGCACCGGGATGAAAACCCTGGCCGGCCAACCCCGACAGTCCGGCGGCCACGGACACCAGACCCCCGATGTGGGTGTCAACGCCCAGGCGGCCGACCACATCCTTGCGTTGGTTCGGATCCAGGCCGGGAAAGCTCGCTTCACCCAGAGGCTCGCCGTTCATGACCGCGAGCGCATAGCGCAAGAAGCGCCATCCGCCTTGCAGGCGCACCCCCGCGTCGTACTCGCCGGGAAAGAGACCACGTTCGGCAGTGCTTCGCTCCATGAAGAGACGCTCGCGATCGCTCTGCAGCACCTCGAACCCGAACGGCGTCTTGAACAAACCGATGGTCAACATCGCCAGCGGAGGCGTCTCCGGCAGCAGCGCCGGCCAGCGCAGGGAGGCCTCGGCGCCGATGAGCCGCGCGGTGGCGCCCCGGGTTGTGTTGCCGTCGACTTCAAGAGCTCCGGCCACGAACGTGCGCTCGACCGAGGCCCTCAGGCGCGCACGCCGGATGGAAAACCGGTCCTGATTCAGGGGAACGCCCGTGGACGGATTCAGTTGGTCTTGCGAGGACTGGCGCATGGTCCCGTCGGCTTGAACAAAGCCCGTCAACACAAGCCCGGACCGCGCCGTGTTGACCGCCGGTCGCTCCGCCTGGCGGGCGACCGCGGCCTCGGCGGCGCGCACCTGCTGTTCCAGCGCGATGCGGGCGGCTCGTTCTTCCCGTACTTCTCGTTCCATCTCGGCCCGCGCCGCCGCCAGGTTCGCGTCCTGTCGCTTCGACAAATCGTCCGTGGCCTGCCGGACAATCGCCGTGGCATCGGATCGAACCCGTTCCTCGGTCATGGCCTCGGCCCCGGCAATCGCGGGCCCGTACACGATCTCGGCCTGGCGTGCAGAGACCGATGGTCGCTCTCGACCTGTCGTCTCCGACTGGTCGGCGAACGCGCTCCTGGTGCACAGGGACGTCACCGCAATCAGCAGCACCGCCCCCGCTTCCGTTGCTGTCCTCCCCCGTCTGCCTCCCGCCTGGTGTCGAAGTTGTTGTAAGGGACTCGTTGGACTAATCAATTAGCACCGCGCGGGAGGGTAGGGCTCTCCGGTCCGCCTATTGACAGGTCCCGGCGCTGTACGTCTTCGGAGGGGTCGTGATCGTGGGATCCAAGGCCGAGACCATCGCCGTGACGGGAGCGTTGAGGATGGCCAGGTTGGTTGCCGGAGTGGCCATTGCCGAACCTCCCATACCGCCGGCACCGCTTCCTGATCCCGCGCCGCCACCCACCGCCGTCGTATCACCGCCCGCCCCGCCTGTATCCGCCGCTGTTCCGCCCGTGGCAGCCGAATCCCCACCCGTTCCCTCGCCCGCGCCGCCCGCGCCGCCCGTGCCCGTCCCAATCGCTCCTCCCGTCCCGCCCGTTTTGGCCGGGCTGGAATCGCAAGCAAAGCCCACGAGGGCAGAAAAGCTCAATACCCCGACCATTCCCAAAAATCGTTTAAGCATGTCCAGTCTCCCTTACTCGCAGAAGTTGCTTTGGCAGGTCTTGCCGCCCGTACACGCCGAATTGTCCATGCACGGTACGCACTCGCCGGACGATGAATTGGTGACGACCATTTCGTAGTAACAGCTGCAGCTGACCGGGGGCTTATAGGGCTTCAGGAATCCCCCGTCCGTATCGCGAATGACCTTCATGGCGCACTGGGGAACCAATCCCGAGCCTGCTTCGATGTCGACGAAGCTCAAGGGCTTGCCGGCGACGATCTCCGACGTGCCTTGAATCCAATCAATGGCTTTCTTCGCGACGCCCGTCGGCGCCGTCCCTGTCGTGAACAGGTGCAATGGCCCGAAGATCTGATAGTGCCCGTCCCGGGTGTTCTTCTTGTCGGTGGCCGAGGCGGTGGAGTCGGCGTAGTACGCCTTGTCCTGGTTGAACCCTCGGAATGCGAGAGACGTGAGCGTGGCGCGTTTCGTATCGTAACCGTCAGCCGCGTAGAACCCGATCGCCTTTGAAAAGTCCGTGACCGCCAGAAGACTGGTGACGAGGGCCCCCCCGGTCGCGTTCGCGACACCCTTGAATGCGGCGGCGGGAACTCCAATGTATTTCGACACCATGATTTGGGTGCCCGAAGTTGCGTTGCGCTGTTGAATTGCGGTCTCGTCAATGTAGGGAGAAACCGCTCCCGCGGTGCCGCAACCCCAAATGGCCGCCGCCTGTTCCGCGGAAATTGCGGTCATGGTGGTGTTCATCTTGGGGACAATAAACAACATGGTTTGAACCGGCCCCAATGACTCCGCCATGCCCGCCGGCAGGGTGTCACTGAAGCACGACGTGTACGAGACGTCGGCCACTCCCACGTCGGCCTTTGTGACGACCGCGTCGAGGCTACACTGTTTGGTGACAGCTTTCGTGTTCGTGGGGTCGCTGGGGTCCAAGACGAAGTAGTCGCCGGTTCCGGCCAAGGTCAGCTTGTCGCGAATGTTGGCCGGACCGTCACAGGACGCCGTGGCCTTGTAAATGAAGGTATACCGCGTCGCCTGCTCGGCGAGCTTCACGGCGATCTTCGCGGCCGCCGGTTCGAACGCGCTCGAACCAGCCAAGTAGATGGGATTGGGGAACATCGTCGCGTCGTTGCAGTTGGGGAGCGCCGCTCCCGCATCCTGCGCTTGCGCCATCCGAGCTGCGCCCGCGAGCGCGAGGACGCCAAGTCCCAGCGCTGCGGCTGACCTGCCAGTAGAAGTCTTGGAAATCATGTCTTGGGCCTCCTCGATAATTCGACACGCACCGTACAAGCGATGGCGAACCAGTATCCGGTCCGAACGAGCCGCGCAATCGAAACAGCGAGCCG
>PMNO01000338.1 GCA_003161835.1 Myxococcales bacterium
TCGCCGCCAGGAGCGGCATCACCGTCCTCAACGCGCCGGGCACGCTCGACAGCGACTACCGCGGCGAGGTGACGGTCCTGCTCATCAATCTGGGCAGCGTGGCGCACACGATTGCGCGGGGGGATCGGATCGCGCAGTTGGTCATCGCGCCCGTGACCCAGGTGGCCCTGGAAGAAGCGACGGAGATCTCCCGGACCGCACGCGGCTCGGGTGGTTTTGGTCACACGGGCTAGCCGGCGACGTCGCGCGACGTAAGGGGATTGCGACCCGCGCGCGCGAATGCGACAGTTCGCGCCATGAAGCCCTGCCTCCCCCCGAAAATCGCTCTCTTTCGGCGATCGCTCATCCTCCTCGCGCTGGCCATCACCACCGGGTGCGCGAACAATGTCGGTGAATTGCCCGGCGCCGAAGGAGACCTCCTGGCGGGGATCACCCCCACGACCTCCCGCGGGGTGACGCAGGCCCACCGCATGACGGACGGGATGGTCGCGACCGACGGTGATTTTTGGCGCACCGACATGACCAGCGTGGTGGCGGGCTCTGGAGCGGCGGTCTGGGATCTGGGCAGCGTCAAGGACATTCACTGCGGCGTGCTCCAGGGCGACAACAACGACTTCTACGAACTGACCGGATCGAGTGACGGGGTCAATTTCACGCCGTTGTGGACCGCGAATCCGGCCAGCAAATCCGGAATGCAGCAACGCCTGGAACAGCACATCGACAAGGCAGCGCGGTATGTCCGCTTGACCGCGCGCGGGGGCGACGGGCTGTACAGCGTGGGTGAGCTCGCGCTGTTCGGGCAGTGCCCCAAGGACTGGCCGCCGCGCCTGGTCGCCCGGGCGGGCTCCTCCGAAGAGGAGTCGGCGCAATGGAAGCTGGTGCTCTTCGCGATCAGCGCGGTCGGGTTCTTGCTGTTGAACCGGCGCGGGGCTGCCGACTGGGTCCGCTTGCTGGTGGTGGTTCCGGTGGGGCTGGGGCTGTCGGCGTTCCTCGCGCTCAAGGACCTGTGGCCGATCGACGACGACAAGGGACAGACGTTCGTCCGCGCCGCGGTGGCCGCGGTGGCCGCCGCGATTCTGCTGCGGGAGTGGTTGGCCCCGCACCGCTATCCGGTGAACAAGCGGGCGACCGCCGCGGTCCTGGTCTTCCTGTCGATCGTATCGGTGGGCTGCTACTACCACTTCGGGATGCCGCAGTTCCGCGACGAGGCCAAGGGGCGCATCTCGTTCGTTCATCCCTGGGATATGCGGAACTACTTCCCGGTGGCGAAATATTTCAACGAGCTGCATTTCGACGGCGTCTATCTGGCCAGCGTCGCGGCGCATCTGGACAACCATCCAGAGCTGACCCCGGATTCGGTTGCGAGCATTCACCTGCGTGACCTCAACACCAACGAGATCACCACCGCCGGGCAGCTGATGGATCAGATCAAGAACATCCATACCCACTTCACCCCGGAGCGCTGGGAGTTGTTCAAGAAAGACATGAAGTANNTTCGCGATCGCCCGAACGTTTGGAACCCGGGTGATGTTGGTGACGCTCATCGTGTGGGGCACCACGGACTTTTCGCGTTTCGGCACCAACCTGATGGGCTCGACCCTGCGGGCGGATTGGATGGCGGCCCTCGGCCTTGGGGCCTGCGCCCTCCGGAAGGAGCGCTGGGCGCTGGGGGGAGGATTGTTGGCCTACGGTGGTCTGATCCGGGCGTTCCCGTCGTTCGCGGCGTTGTTCCTGGCGGTGCCGCCGGTTTGGTGGGTGATCGATCAGACGCGGGCCGCGGGGAAGTTGCCGTCGTGGCGCGATTTCCGCGCTGCCCAACGACCGGCGCTCCGCGCCATCGCGGGCGCGGCCGGGACGGTGGTGGTTCTGGTGGGATTGTCGTCGGCGCTCTTCGGATTCGCGGGCTCGTGGGGCACCTGGACCAGGAAGATTGTCATGCACGCCGAACAGCCGAACTCGAATCACGTCGGCATCCGGAACCTGGTCGCTTTCTCGTCGGAAAAGACCGCTCAACGGGCCGCGGATCAGAAGCGCCTCGAACCCTGGTCCGCGTGGCAGGATACGCAAAGGGAGACCTTCGCGCGTCGAAAACCGCTGTTCTACCTGGCGGTGTTGGCGTTCTTCGGGGCCGGGGTGCTGGCGTGCCGGCGCATGCGCCTGGATCAGGCGGCCATCTTGGGCTTGATGATGATTCCCGTATTCTTCTATCCCGCAAACTATTACTGCCACTACGTCTTCTTGATTCCGCTATTGGCGACCCGCGCCGGTCCCGCGCCTGGCCTCGTGGAGCCGGAGGGGCGCACGTTCTTCGGGTGGGTCTCGGTGGTGATCCTGAGCATGGGGATCATCCAGGTCCCGACCCTCTCCAATTGGTCGGATCTCGTCTACACGTATCAGAGCATCATCATTCTGGGCGCCTTCGCGTTGATTCTGTTCGTTCTGGCCCGCAAGGCGGCGCGCGGCTTACCCCCCGAAGCCGATGAACCCACCGAAAGCGAGACCGAGACCCCCTCGGTAGCGGTTTCCGTTTGACCGCTTCGCTGCTCTGAATAAGTATTCGCGCAATGAATAGTCGCGTTCCGGTGGGAATCGTGGGCGTCTCTGGCTACGCCGGGATGGAGCTGGCGCGCATCGTATCGCGGCATCCCGGCCTGACCTTGGTCGCCGCGGTCAGCGACAAATGGGCGGGGCGGCCGCTCGGCGACGTGTTGCCCGTGGACGGCGGGGCCGCCGCACTCCGCTGCGTCGCGCAGGCGGAATCTCCCGCGACGTTCCGCGGCGCTGCCTTGGTCTTTTTCTGCACGCCCGCGGAGGTATCGATTCAGCTGGCGGGGGAGGCCTTGAGGGCTGGGGCCCG
>PMNO01000011.1 GCA_003161835.1 Myxococcales bacterium
GCGAACAAGGTGGAAATCCGCCACGCGGTGGAGAAGTTGTGGAATGTCAGCGTGGTTGCGGTCCGTACCTGCATCGTACGCGGCAAGGAGAAGCGGGTGGGCCGCTTCATTGGCAAGACCGGACTCTGGAAAAAGGCGATCGTGACGCTCGCCGCCGGCCAGAACGTCGAATTCTTCGAAGGGGTCTAGGCACATGGGTCTTCGTCAACACAATCCCGTCACGCCCGGTAGCCGCGGCCGCGTTTCGCCCGACTTCGCCGAGGTGACCCAGGGGAACCAGCCGGTCCGCAAGCTCACCGAGAAGATGTCGAGCAGCGGCGGGCGCAACCACTACGGTCGNNAGCATCGAGTACGACCCGAATCGCACGGCGCGGATCGCGCTTCTGCACTATGTCGACGGCGAAAAGCGGTACATCTTGGCTCCCGATGGCCTCAAGGTGGGCGATCAGGTTTCGGCCTCGCGCCATGCCGACATCAAGCCCGGCAACAATCTGCCGCTCCGCTTCATCCCGCTCGGCACGACGATCCACAACATCGAGTTGAAGATCAGCGGCGGCGCTCAAATGTGCCGTTCGGCCGGCGTGTACGGGCAGCTCATGGCCAAAGAGGGCGATTGGGGCCAGGTGCGCTTGCCGTCCGGCGAAGTCCGGCGCGTGCATCTGGAATGCCGTGCGACGATCGGGCAAGTGGGAAATATCGAGCACGGGAGCGTTCACATCGGCAAGGCGGGTCGGACCCGCTGGCTCGGCCGCCGGCCTCACAACCGCGGAGTCACCATGAACCCGGTCGATCACCCCATGGGTGGTGGCGAAGGTCGTTCCTCGGGCGGACGCCATCCGTGTTCGCCCTGGGGACAGCTGTCCAAGGGCCTCAAAACCCGCGAGAACAAGCGCACCGACCGCATGATCGTAAAGCGGCGCGGCAAGAAGTCCTAGGGCATTCGGTTGCAAGGGAGATTTCAGGCATGGCTCGTTCAGTAAAAAAGGGTCCCTTCGTCGACGCGCACCTTCTGAAGAAGGTCGTGGAATCGCAGCGGCAGAAATCCAAGAAGGTCCTCAAGACCTGGTCGCGGCGCTCAACGATCATTCCCGAGATGGTGGGGGTTACGTTCGCCGTGCACAATGGCCGGAAGTTCGTGCCGGTTTTCGTCAACGAGAATATGGTCGGCCACAAGTTGGGCGAGTTCTCGCCCACCCGCACATTCCATGGACACTCGGGCGACCGGAAGGCCGCCACAGGTCCGGCTGCCGCACCGCCCAAGAAGTAGCTGGAAAGTAGAAGGGATCGTAGACCATGGCAAGCGCCGTTCTTAGAGGTTTCAGGGAGTCTCCCCGCAAAGTGCGGGTCGTCGCCGACATGATTCGGGGCCGCCCGGTTGCCGATGCGCTCTCGATCTTGCGCATGCAGCGGCGCAAGGCCGCCGACATGCTCACCAAGGTTCTCGGGTCGGCCATTGCCAACGCCGCGGAGAACGACAAGGCCGACGCCGACAAGTTGGTGGTCAAGTCCGTGGCCATTGATGGGGGGCCGGTGCAAAAGCGTTGGTTGTCGCGATCGATGGGGCGCGCAAATCGCATCATCAAGAGGACCTCTCACGTGACCGTCGTCGTGGATATTCTGGAATAGGGAACCCGTCACCCGGACTGAAGGAAAAGGTCGTTTTAATGGGACAGAAAACACATCCAGTCGGTTTCCGCCTCGGCGTCATTCGCGGGTGGAGTTCGAAGTGGTACTCCGAGAAGGACTTCGCCAAGTGGCTGCACGAGGACGTGCGCCTGAAGAAGTTCGTCAAGAACAAGCTTGGTCACGCGGGAGTGTCGGCGGTTGAAGTCGAGCGCGCCGCCAACAAGGTGAAGATCAATATCTTCACCGCGCGTCCCGGAATTGTCATTGGTAAGCGCGGTGCGGGGGTGGAGACGTTGAAGAAGGAGGTTCAGGCTTTGACCGCCAGCGAGGTCTTCTTGAACATTCAAGAGGTTCGCAAGGCCGAAACCAACGCTCAGTTGGTGGCCGAGAACGTCGCGACGCAGTTGGAGCGGCGGGTCGCCTTCCGCCGTGCCATGAAGAAGGCCGTCCAGACGGCGATGAAGTTTGGGGCCAAGGGAATTCGCCTCGCGTGCTCGGGCCGCCTGGGAGGCTCGGAAATGGCGCGTTACGAGTGGTACCACGAAGGCCGCGTGCCGCTGCATACCTTGCGAGCCGATATCGAATACGGGACCACCGAGGCGCACACGACTTATGGCGCGATCGGCGTGAAGTGCTGGATATTCCGCGGCGAGGTTTTGCCGCAACGGGGCCAGAAACTGGCGTAGCTCTCCCGCGGGGGAACGCGGCAAGACGGCAAGTCGGATACATGGATAACGAAAGGTCTACGAGATGCTCGCTCCGAAAAAAGTAAAGTGGCGCAAGCAAATGAAGGGGAAGATGCGTGGCATCGCCAAGGGTGCGACCACCGTGGATTTTGGCGAGTTTGGTCTGCAGGCACTGACCTGTGGATTCGTGACCTCTCGCCAGATCGAGGCCGCGCGTATCGCCATCTCCCGTCACGTGAAGCGTGGTGGCAAGCTCTACATTCGGATCTTTCCGGACAAGCCTTTGTCAAAGAAGCCGGCCGAAACCCGGATGGGTAAGGGTAAGGGAAATCCCGAGGAATGGGTGGCGGTCATCCGGCCAGGACGCGTGATGTACGAGTTGGAGGGCGTGGACGAAACCTTGGCCCGCCAGGCCTTTCACCTGGCCGAGCACAAGCTGGCGGTTCAGACCCGCATGATCGCGCGGGAGCAGATCCTATGAGCATCACCGCCAAGGACCTACGCGGAAACGAGCCGGACGAGTTGCGCCGGACCTTGAGGAAGATCGAGGAAGATCTCTTCAAGAACCGCATGAAGAAGGTCACCAACCAGCTGGAAAACACCATGGTGATCCGTCAGGCGCGGCGGGACATTGCCCGCATCAACACGGTTTTGGGCGACAAGCGGCGCGCGGGCGTGGGGGTCGCGGGCGGATCGACACCGGCCCCGGCGCCAACCGCAACACCTGGTAAGGAGAAGTAATCGTGGCCGAGGCTGAAAATGTAATAGAGACCGTGGGGGGACGCCCGAAGTCCCGCCGGCGCGAGTTGGTGGGTGTGGTGACGAGCGACAAGATGGAGAAGACGCGCGTCGTGACCGTCGAGCGTCGGCTCTCGCATGCCAAATACGGCAAGCTCCTGACGAGCCGCAAGAAGTACAAGGCTCACGACGAAAAGAATGAGTACAAGGTGGGTGATCGCGTGCTGATCGTCGAGGCGCGCCCCCTTTCCCGCGACAAGCGCTGGCGCGTGGAAAAACTGATCGAGCGCCCCCAGGAGGCGTGAGCCGAATTTTCGAATTCGAGCCCACGGAACAACATGGTCCAGACGACGACGACTCTCGACGTAGCCGATAATTCAGGCGCGAAGAAGATTATGTGTATCCGCGTTCTTGGTGGTACCAAACGCAAATATGCTTCATTGGGTGATGTGATCGTGGTGTCGATCAAGGAGGCCATTCCTAACGCCAAGGTCAAAAAAGGCGATGTCGCCAAGGCCGTGATTGTGCGAACCAAGAAAGAGGTTTCGCGTCAAGACGGCTCCTACATCCGCTTCGACGCGAACTCCGCGGTCTTGGTTGACAAGGACAATGAGCCGATCGGAACCCGCATCTTCGGACCGGTGGCCCGCGAACTGCGCGCGAAGAAGTTCATGAAGATCATTTCGTTGGCGCCGGAGGTTCTGTAATGCACGTCCGCAAGGGAGATCAGATCGTCGTCATCGCGGGGAAGGAAAAGGGCAAGCGCGGCCGTGTGTTGCGTTTGTTGACCTCCAAGAGTCGGGTGGTCGTCGAGCGGATCAATATGGTCAAACGACATACCAAACCGACCCAGCGCAGCCCACGGGGCGGCATCGTCGAGAAAGAAGCGGGTCTGCCGCTGTCCAATGTGTCTCTCTGGTGCGCCAAGTGTGCGACCGCTCGCCGGGCGCGCGCGGATGTCGACGCGAACAACAAAAAGCGGCGTGTCTGTGCGAAATGCGCGACGGCCTTCGAGACGGCATAGGGGACGACAGTCATGGCCGAACAAAGCGATAAGCAGACCGAGAAGAAGCCTGAGAAGGCCGGCAAACGTCCGGTTTTGACCCCCGAGCAGGAGGCTGAAGCGGCGGCGAAGAAGGCAGCACGCGCCGAAGGCAAGGCCTCGGGCAAAGCCGGCGCCAAGGGGGGCAAGGGGACCGGGCGGGGAAAGGGTGCGGGGGCCGTTCACGAGTTGGCTCAGGACCGGGTACGTCGGGCGACTCCCCCGCGCCTGCGCAAGCTGTATGAAACCGAGATTCGCGCCAAGCTGCGCCAGGAGTTCAGCCTGCGGAACGTGATGGAGGTCCCGCGCATCGACAAGATCACCATCAACATGGGACTGGGAGAGGCCGTCACCAATCCCAAGTTGCTCGACACCGCGGTGGAAGAGTTGGCCGCGATCACCGGCCAGAAGCCGGTGGTCACGAAGGCCAAGAAATCGATCGCGGTCTTCAAATTGCGCGCCGGCCAGAAGATTGGCGTCATGGTGACNNGACTTCAAGGGAGTCTCCCCCAAGGCCTTCGACGGGCGCGGCAACTACACCCTGGGAATCCGGGAGGACATCATCTTTCCCGAGATCAACTACGATCGCCTCGAAAAGCCGAAGGGCATGAACATTACTTTCACAACGAACGCTCGCAACGACGAGCAGGGTCGCGCACTCCTGCGCCACCTGGGAATGCCGTTTAGGACCTGATCATGGCAAAAACCGTCGATATGCACCGCAAGCCGCCGAAGTGGCAAGTTCGTCATCGCAACCGTTGCAAGCAATGTGGCCGTGCGCGCGCTTTTCTGCGCAAGTTCGAAATGTGCCGTATTTGCTTCCGAATGTACGCCTTGAGAGGCGACATTCCGGGCGTCATCAAATCGAGCTGGTAGGTGAGGGAACATGACTGACCCGATTGCAGATTTTCTGGCCCGCATCCGGAACGCCATCTTGGCACGGCACGTCGAGGTGATTTCACCCTCGTCCAAGTTGAAGGTGCGCATCGCGAACCTCCTCAAGGATGAGGGATACATCGCCGGCTGCGACGTCCGCGAGACCGAGACGTTCCCCCAGTTGGTGGTCCGGTTGCGCTGGGCTGACCAGCGCACGAACGCGATCACGGGCCTGCGGCGCCGTTCCCGCCCGGGACAACGCACATACGTCGCCAAGGACGCCATTCCCAAGATCCGTTCGGGCTTGGGGATCGCGATTCTTTCGACGTCCCACGGTCTCATGACCGATCGCGCCGCCCGCAAGGCCGGTGTCGGCGGCGAGCTGCTCTGCGAGGTTTGGTGATGTCGCGTATCGGACGGAAGGTGCTGGTTCTCCCCAAAGGAGTGTCGCTGTCCCAAAAGCCCGGTAGCGTCGGGGTCAAGGGCCCCAAGGGGGAGCTTCTGCGCGCCATGCCGACGGGGGTCAGCTTGAAGTTGGAAGGCGACAAGTTGACCGTGCAGCGTGCCGATGACTCCCACGAGAATCGGTCGAAGCACGGTCTGATGCGCGCCCACCTGGCCAACATGGTCAAGGGTGTGACCGAAGGTTGGACCCGGGAGCTCGAGATCAACGGCGTTGGTTATCGCGCAGAGGTCACGGGCGACGCGGTGACCATGGCTCTTGGGTATTCCCATCCGGTGGTCTTCAAGCTGCCCAAGGGCGTGGCGGCAAAGGTGGAGAAGAACAAGCTCACCCTCACTGGCTCCGATCGGGATCTGGTGGGTCAGACCGCGGCGAAGGTTCGCGAGTTGCGACCGCCCGAGCCGTACAAAGGCAAGGGGATCAAGTACGTCGAAGAGGTCATCAAACGTAAGGTCGGTAAAGCTGGCGCGACCAGCAGCGGCTAGAGTCGGTCCGGGAGTGAAATATGCTGAATAAAAAAGAGAGTCGAAAGAAGCGCCACCGGTCGTTGCGCAAGCGCGTCTCCGGTACCAGTGAACGACCGCGATTGGCGGTCTTTCGCAGCACGCGGCATATCTACGCCCAGGTCATCGACGATTTGGTGCAAAGGACGCTCGTCTCGGCCACCGATATAGAGGAGGCTCTGCGTTCGGTGAAGGCTCCCAAGAAGGATCGTGCCAAGCAGGTCGGTGCGGCGGTCGCGAAGAAGTGCCTGGAAAAGGGCATTGACAAGGTCGTGTTTGACCGCGCCGGGTACAAGTATCATGGGCGCGTCTCCGCGCTCGCCGAAGGGGCCCGCGAGGCGGGCCTGAAGTTCTAGTAGACGGTCGGATTTCAGAAGGATCATCGATGGCAATCAACTTCGAAGACGTCGGCGAGCTGGTCGACAACGTTGTATTCATCAATCGCGTCGCCAAGGTCGTGAAGGGCGGACGTCGATTTTCTTTCTCGGCGCTGGTGGTGGTCGGCGATCAGCGGGGGTATGTGGGGGCCGGGCTCGGTAAGGCCAACGAAGTTCCCGAAGCTATCCGCAAGGGGACGGAACAAGCCAAGAAGAACCTCTTCCGGATTCCTCTGATCGGCGGAACGATTCCGCACGAAGTTCAAGGCCACTTCGGCGCGGGCAGCGTTCTACTGCGTCCGGCCAGCGCTGGTACGGGCGTCATCGCGGGGGGCGCCGCGCGACCGGTTCTGGAGGTCGCCGGCGTTCAGGACATCCTGACGAAATGCATCGGCACCTCGAATCCCCATAACGTCATCCACGCGACGATCGACGCGCTTCAGCAGTTGCGCAGCGCCGAGGACTTCGCCAGCATGCGTGGCAAGCGGCTGGACGAGATCCGCGACTAACCGTTTTCCGGAGGCAGCAAGTCATGGCCAAGAATCTGAAAGTCACGCTGGTACGCAGCGGCATCAATCGACCAGAACCTCAAAAACGCACGATTCGAGCGTTGGGGTTGCGGAAGATGTGGAAAAGCAGCGTTCTGCCCGACAACATTTCCGTCCGTGGCATGATTCGGTCGGTTTCACACCTGGTCCGGGTCGAAGCGGCCGACTAACAAACAATCTCAACATCACGCGCGACGGCGCGATTCAAGCGAGAACGACAATGGGAACCACTCTGCACACTCTGAAAGGCCCCAAAGGGGCCACCCGTAATCGGAAGCGCATCGGGCGCGGCCCAGGCTCCGGTACCGGGGAGCAGTCGGGCAAGGGTGTCAAGGGCCAGAAGGCCCGTACCGGGCACCACGGCGCGCGCCTCGGCTTCGAGGGCGGTCAGATGCCGATGCAGCGCCGCTTTCCCAAGAAGGGGTTCAAGAATCCCTTCCGGCAGGCACCGTTCGCGGTGAATGTTGCCGATCTGGAAGCGCGTTTCGCCGACGGGGTGGTGGACCTCGCCACGCTTCAGGGCGCGGGGTTGGTGCCTCGCAGCGAGCGCGCCGTGAAAATTTTGGCGGACGGCGATCTCAAGAAGAAATTTATCGTTCGCGCGGCCGCGTTCTCGGCGGCCGCGAAGGAGAAAATCGAAAAGGCCGGCGGCGCGGCCGAGGTCGTGACGGTGTAGTCATGGCCTCGGGTCTGAGCAACATCGGTAAGATTCCGGAGCTTCGAAAGCGTATTTTCTACACGATCGCCTTGTTGGCGGTTTATCGCATTGGCGCGTTCGTGACCACGCCCGGCGTGAATCGATCGATCATGGCGAAGATCGTCAATCAGGGATCCGGGAGTTTCCTGGGTCTCTTCAACATGTTTTCGGGCGGAGCGCTCGAGCAAATGTCCATCTTCGCGCTGGGCATCATGCCCTACATCAGTGCGTCGATCATTTTGCAACTGCTCACGGTCGTGATTCCCAAGCTGGAGCAGATCCAGAAAGAGGGTGAGATGGGGCGGAGGCGCCTGAACCAATACACCCGCTATGGTTGCGTCATCCTGTCTTTGGTCCAGTCGTTCTTCATATCGCGTTGGCTGGAATCAAACAATCGCGCCTACGCCCAGTTCGGGCAGGTCGTGATCGATCCGGGGCTCGGGTTTCGCCTGATGACCATGGTGTCGCTGACCACCGGTACCGCGTTCATAATGTGGCTGGGTGAACAAATCACCGAGCGGGGTATTGGCAACGGTATCTCCCTCATCATTTTTGCCGGCATCGTCACCGATATGCCGGACGCGGCGACCAAGCTGTTCTCAAAGGCCCGGACGGGAGACATCACCGCGTTCGATCTGGCCATCATCGGTCTGGTCATCGTGTTGGTGGTCGCGGCGATCATCTTCTTCGAACGAGGACAACGGAAGATTCCCGTGCAGTACGCCAAGCGCGTGGTCGGGCGCAAGATGTTCGGGGGCCAGACCACCCACCTGCCTTTGAAGGTGAACACGGCGGGTGTCATCCCACCCATCTTCGCCTCGTCGATCTTGATGTTTCCCCAGCAGATCGCGTCGTTCGTGCAGACCCCCTGGATGAATCGAATTTCCGAGGCCCTTCACCCGGGCGACTGGCGATACAACGTGCTGTACGTCAGCCTCATCTTCTTCTTTTGTTACTTCTATACGGCCGTCACCTTCAACCCGGTGGATGTGGCCGACAATATGAAGAAGTACGGGGGATTCATCCCTGGAATTCGACCCGGAAAGGCGACTGCCGCTTACATCGACAAGGTCCTCACGCGTATCACCTTCGGCGGTGCGTGCTACATCGCCACCATTTGCGTCCTGCCGTCGTTGCTGAACGACAAGCTGAAGGTGCCTTTTTATTTCGGGGGAACCGGCTTGATGATCGTCGTCGGGGTGGCCCTCGACACCGTCCAGCAGATCGAATCCCACTTGATCACGCGCAACTACGAGGGGTTCACCGGACCCCGCGGGCCGCGCATTCGAGGTCGCGGGACCCGCGTGACGGGCGCAGTTCCTTCGTGACCGATGCCAGGGTGGCGCGTCAGCGGAGCGAGCGCCCAACCTTCCCATGGGTGAGAAACTCCTTCTCTTTGGGCCGCCCGGCGTCGGCAAAGGTACCCAGGCCGTTCGACTGTCGGCCGCCTTGCGTGTTCCCCATATTTCGACGGGAGATATCTTGCGCGCCTCACTGCAATCCCACACACCCCTTGGAAATCTGGTGCGCAGTTACGTCGAGAACGGGAAGTTGGTACCGGACGAAACGATCGTCGACGTCGTTCGCGAACGACTGGCGGAGCGCGACGCCCGGGAGGGTTTCGTCTTGGATGGCTTCCCACGAACCGTCTCCCAGGCGGCGGCCCTGGCCGATATCCTCCGCGGAACCGCGCTCCAATCGGACGTGCGAGCCGGTGCGATTGTCGATTCGGTTGTCGTCCTCGACGCCCCGACCGAGGACCTGGTGCTGCGGCTATCAGGCCGGCGCATCTGCGAGAGCTGTCAGACCAGCTATCACGTCACCGGTCGTCCGCCCAAGCGGGCCGGAACCTGCGACCGGTGTGGTGGGACGCTCATTCAGCGTACGGACGACGCAGAGGAAACCGTGCGTTTTCGGCAGCAAGACTACTTGCAGAAGACCCAGCCCGTTATCGACTACTTCCTCCAGAATGGTTGGCCCGTTCGCGTGGTGGACGCGATCGGGGACATCGACCAGATTTTCGGTCGGGTCTACGCCGCCATCTTCTGGCGCTGAGGTACGAGCGAACATGGGAATTCAACTCAAGAACGCGTCGCAGATCGCCAAGTTGCGGGAGGCCAACCTCGTCGTGGCGGACGTGCTGGACATCCTGGAAGGCGTCGCCAAGCCGGGCCTAACGACATGGGAGTTGAACGAGATCGCCGCCCACCGCTTGAAGCAACTCAAAGCGGAATCCGCGTTTCTCGGCTACCACGACTACCCCGCCGTTTTGTGCACCTCCGTCAATCAGGTCGTGGTCCACGGGATTCCCCGCAAAGACGTGGTTCTGAAAGACGGGGATCTGTTGTCGATCGACTTTGGCGCTTTCAAGGATGGGTGGTGCGGAGATTCGGCCCGCACCTTGCCCATGGGAAAGGTATCGCCCGCCGCCCAGGCGCTGGTTGACGCGACGCGAGAGTCCCTGGAGCGGGCAATCGCGGCTTGTGTGGTGGGCAATCGACTGGGGGACATTGGAAGCGCCGTCCAATCGCACGTGGAGCCCCTGGGCTATTCGGTCGTCCAACAGTTCGTGGGCCATGGCATCGGTAGGCGGATGCACGAGGAACCCAACGTCCCAAATTTTGGAGTCAAGGGGCGCGGACTGCGCCTTTCGGAGGGGTTGGTTGTGGCCATTGAGCCCATGATCAACGCGGGAGGAGCGGAGGTCTTTGTGGAAGAAGACGGCTGGACGGCCGTTACCAAGGATGGTAGCCTCTCGGCCCATTTTGAGCATTCCGTGGCCATCACAAGAAATGGGCCTTTGGTGCTCTCAAGACCATGATGCCGTGCGGTCACTGCCAAGCTGAACGGCTGCGAGGTTCGGAGTCGTTATTTGAGTTTTCCGAGTTCTGCGAGTTTTGGAGACAGATATGAAGGTCAGAGCGTCCGTTAAGAAGGTTTGCGAGAAGTGCAAGGTCATCCGACGCCGTGGAGTGCTGCGCGTGATCTGCGAGAACGCCCGTCACAAACAGCGGCAGGGATAGCGTCAATCGGANNCAATCGGATTTCGCAATCGGATTTCAAACAACCGGACGAGTTGATGACCACGATGAAAGGATCCACGTAGATGGCACGTATTTCCGGCGTAGACCTTCCCCGCAACAAGCGGATGGAGATCGCTTTGACGTATTTGTATGGGGTTGGCCGGGTGTTGTCGCGCCAGATTTTGGCCGCTGCCAATGTGCCCCTGGACAAGCGGACCGACGACTTGGACGACAACGAAGCGCGTCGGATCCGCGAGGCCATCGAACAGCGCGGTTTGAAGGTGGAAGGTGATCTGCGTCGCGACGTAGGTCTGAGCATCAAGCGCCTGATGGACCTCGGTTGCTACCGGGGGTTGCGCCATCGGAAGGGACTGCCGGCTCGTGGCCAGCGGACCCATACCAATGCCCGCACGCGCAAGGGGCCCCGTAAGGGTCAAGCGATCAAGCGTAAAGAGACCGCCGTCTAGTCGGCGCGTTGACCCAGATTCCGAGCTAAAGGACGAACATGGCGACCACCCCAGAGAACAAGCCCAAGCCGAAGGCCAAGAAGGTCAAGAAGAACATCCAGAGCGGCATCGCTCACATTACGGCGTCCTTCAACAACACCATCGTGACCATCACGGACGTATCCGGAAACGTGGTGTCGTGGTCGTCAGCAGGCGTGAAGGGATTCAAAGGCTCGCGCAAGTCGACGCCGTTCGCGGCGCAGTTGGCGGCGGAAGACGCGGCCCACAAGGCGATGGAGCATGGGATGCGGGCGTTGTCCGTTTTCGTGCGAGGGCCAGGCTCCGGGCGCGAATCGGCCTTGCGCGCGTTGGCCGCAACCGGGTTCAAGATCTCGCTGATTCGCGACTTGACGCCCATTCCGCACAATGGATGTCGGCCGCCCAAGCGCCGCCGCGTCTGAGCGCGTTTGATCTTTTGCCGCAACACTCGTAAAGACTCGCACGATTTGATCGAGGATTTTTTGAACAATGGCTAATTACTCCGGACCGGTTTGCCGCCTCTGTCGGCGCGAAGACATGAAGTTGTTCCTGAAGGGGGACCGCTGCTACACCGACAAGTGCGGCTACGAACGCCGGGCGTACGCCCCCGGGCAGCACGGCCAGGCGCGTCGGCGCAAGGTTTCCAACTACGGCACCCAGCTGCGCGAGAAGCAGAAGGTCAAGCGCATTTACGGATTGGCGGAGCGCCAGTTCCGCGGCTACTACCACAAGGCCATCCGGATGAAAGGCGTGGCGGGTGAGAACCTGTTGCAGTTGCTTGAGCGCCGGCTGGACAACGTCGTCTATCGATTGGGCTTCGCTTCTGATCATGCCGAGGCGCGCCAGTTGGTTCGACACGGGCACTTCCGGATCAACGGACAGAAGGTCAATATCCCCTCGTTCCTTTGTCGAGCCAACGACGCCGTTGAGGTGAAGGAATCGTCCAAGAAGGTGACCCGTATCCTGGAGAGCCTGGGAGCGGTCGACCGACGAGGCGTACCGCGCTGGCTCGAGCTGGACAAGGAGGCGTTCAAGGGCCGGCTGACGTCTTTGCCCTCACGCGAGGATTTGACAACGCCGATCCGTGAGCAACTTAT
>PMNO01000485.1 GCA_003161835.1 Myxococcales bacterium
CGCCCCTTGCCGATGTCGTGGACATTGCCGAAGATCTGCGCGACATACGCGGCCCCACCCACCAGCGCCGAGCCGCGCGCCATCACGGGCCCGAGTTTCGCGCCCACGATGGTGACATCGGTGGAATCCGCCGTGAGCGTGCCCGCGCGTTCGACCGTGAGACCAAATTGCAGCGACCCCGAGATGGTGACGTGGCGAAGACGCGCATTCTCGGTGCGGGTTGGCGTCGAGCTTCCCCAAACATCCAGGACCGCGTTGCTGTTCGAAGAGATGGCGCCGCCATTGGACAAGGTGACGTAGGCGAGATCGGCAAAGCCGCCCAGGATCTGGATGAAGCTGAAGGGCTGCGCCGGATCGGCGGCAGTGATGACGATGGGCTGTGCAGCCGAGCCAAGCGCCTCGAGCCGGCCCTTGACGTCGAGCCCATATCCCGGCTGAATTTGCACGACGGCGCACGGCTCGATGCGAAGCGTGCTGGTGGCACCGACGGTCGGCGTGTAGGTGATGACGTGCGGGCTGCCGGCGGCGGTCCAGGTGACATCGGTGGCGATGGTTTCACCGTCGTGGCGCGTGCCCGGCCCCGTGGGTGTCACGCAGGCCGCGGCCAGGAAGGCGTCCGCGGCGCCGGAGTCCACGGCGGTCGTGCCTGGAGCCTTGGGTTCCGACGCCGGGCAGCCGGCCACGGAGAACACGAGGAGAGCGAGGGCGAGCGTGCGCATTTCTTTTCTTAGCATTTCAATCGTCCGTGCGCGATTGGCCTTCGCAAAATTGGACGGCAGCCTGACCGTCGGGTTCAAGGCGGATTGACCGCGACAAGCGTGAGCACCAGCGGCCTCCCTTTCAGGAGGCCAGGCTCACGCACCGCAAGGCCCGCGCTTTTGACGAAGGTCAACCGGTAAACCCGGCCTCGCCGCAACACGGGCGCGAAACGCACGACACCAACCACGTCCAGATCCCGTGTGCAACGACGATTCGTGGGGCGCTCGCCGGACCGCCGCTCGTTGAGTCCAAGGTAGCGCGCCGTCACCACGACCTGATCTTTGTGCGCCGCTTGCCGCAGGTCTTCCATCGCGCAGGGGGGTGGCAACCCGCAAATCGAGAAGGCGGCCGGCGACGCCCCGGTGCAGGCGTACATCGCGGAGATGCCGGGTTGGAAACGTGAGATTGGCAAGAGTCTCGATGCGATCGTCGCGCGCAACGTGCCCAACGTTCGCAAGGCCGTGAAGTGGAACTCTCCGCTTTACGGCATCGAGGGCCAGGGCTGGTTCCTGTCGTTCCACGTATTCACCGACTACTTGAAGGTGACCTTCTTCCGAGGCACCTCCCTGCGACCGGTCCCGCCCGGCGCGAGCAAGCACAAGGACGTGCGCTACATGGACATCCACGAGGACGATCTCGACGAGGCGCAGGCGGCGATATGGGTGAAGCAGGCCGCCGCGCTGCCCGGCTGGGTCCCATAGCGCCGACAAAGGGATCCTTCGATCCCGGAATTGCCGCGTTAAAGTGACGGCCGTGAAACTCGGGGCGTTCCTCCCTCCCCTCTGTTGGGCTGTGCTGGTGGCCGGATCGGGATGCGCGACGGTGCCTCCCTGCCCAGGCCGAGGCGGGCCGACCTGGCGTGAGCTCACGAGCGAACACTTCGTGGTGCGTTCCGACCTCGAACTGGACGAAGTGATCGAGGTCGTCAAGACGTTGGAGGAAAACCGTACCGCGATGTTGGCGTGGTGGGGCGGTCGCCCCGGTCCGGTGGAGCGGACGCCGGTTATCGCGCTTTCCCGGCGAGAGCTGGGCGCCTTCGATGGTTTCGCGTACGACGGTTACTACGTTCGAAGGCCACCGTTCCCAGGAACGGTCATCGCAGCCGGCCATGCCTTGACGCGAAACGAGATCGTGAAGCACGAGCTCGCCCACGACCTGGCCTTCCACTTCGAACCCATCGAGCCCAGGTGGTACGCGGAGGGAGTGGCCACGTTCCTCGAGACGACCCGGTATGACCGAGAGACGCGGCAGGCTTCCCTCGGTGAACCATCGGAGACCAGACTCGCGTTCTTTCAAGTCCGCGGGCGAGTCCGCGGGCCATCTCCCATCGAAGAGCTTCTGGGGCCTCCTCCCACCGACCTGTTCGAGCTGAGTCGCTTTTACGGGACGAGCTGGCTGTTGACCCACTACCTGGTGAACCAGCGTCCACAGGCCTATCAACGATTCAAGCGCCGCATCAACGCTCTCGAGCCAGGATCGGCTGCCTTCCGCGCGGAATTTCCGGATCTGGATTCAGACGGACTGTACACCGTGCTCACGAGCTACCTGAGCTCAGGCAACTACACGGTGATCCGAGGGACGTTGCCCCCTTGGGGCGGGACCCCGGGGGTTCGCTCGATGGCCGACCCCGAGGTCCACGCATTGCGCGCGTTCCTCTACAGCGCCGTGCACNNCTCGCCTCCCATCGAGGCGCTGGCCGTGGCCTTCTACACTCCCGAGCTGAAATACCGAATCGGGCGTCGCGAGCTGGCCACCATGGCCGTGAAGGCCCATCCCGAAAACTGGATGGCTTGGATCATGCTGGCCGATGCGTCCCCGAAGCAGGAAGAACCTCCCGGAGGGGAGGTTCTGCTCCGGGCACGCGGACTCGCGCCCGACGAGCCCGAGGTCTTGGTCCGACTGGCGGAGAAGAGGGCGGCGCAGGGGAAGTGGAACGTGGCGCTTGCGCTTTCGGGCGCGGCCTTGCCAGCCGGTGCCAACCATCCGGACATCTGGTTGATCTACGCGGCGGCCCTGTGGCGAACCGGCCAATGCGATCAGGCACGTCGCTGGGTGGCCGCCATCAAGGGGTACCTCCCCGCTGCCTCGAGGCACCCCCTCGAAGAGGCGACGGCCGGAACCTGCATTCCAGAAGGTCAGCCAGGCAGCCGCAGCCTCCTCGACCCGCAGAACAAGTGACAAGATGACANNTCCCCTCCGCTGGCCGATCAAGAACGGCTTGCCCTGGACGCCGCTGAGCACCGGGACACCATCAGCGTCGAGGGCCGGGACCAGCGGGTGATCGGCGACGATCGTCGCGATGGCAGCGTGGACGGCTTTGACGAAATCAGCGGCGATGTCCTGGTTCGACTTGCGGTACCGCTCGGTCGCCGAGCGCAGGTCTTGCGAGGCGCTCGGGTGGAGAAAAAAACGTTCAGGAACCACGGACGATGTGAATGCGCCCGCTGCGGGCGATTGACGAGGGCCGTGCTTGACTGGACCTCTGGCTCCGAGGACCATTGACGGTCAGGTGGGCGATCGCGGAACCACGGTCCCTTGGCGGTCGCGTGGATCGGGGCTGTCCACGGCCGTGGCGGCCGCTGGTTTCGCTGTCGTCGTTGTCGCCGGAACAGGGGCATGTGGTGAGCCACGAATGGGCGCCATGCCTGACGCGGCACCGGCCGATGCGTCCTCGTCGGATGAGAGGACAACCGACGGGGAACCCGATGCCGGCTCCACCGGTCCCGAAACGCGATCACCAAATCCCAGTGAGCCGATAACGATTTCGTTGCTGCCGTCGCCGAATCCGTTGCTTCCGTTTCAGCAGGCGGCGGAGGTCAGCATCGCCGCGCACAACGGTCGCGTGATGATCGCCGCCATCAACCTGCACACCGATGCCTCCGACACGCTGACGGCGACGCCGCTCTTGCGTGGGGTGGGGGTAGCCACGTCGAGCGATTGGGGCAACACCTTTGGGCCGACCGTCAACCCCGGCTTCGTCGCCACCGAGACCTCCGACCCGGTCGTCCGTGCCAGTGCCGATGGCTCCTTCTGGCTGGCGGCCATCGGCATCGAATCGGCAGGCCTTGCCGGCGAACAGCACCGTGGCTGGCTCCTACGCGCGCTACCCGGGAGACAAAGTTTCGCCGTCATTCACGACGACCTACCGGTGTTCGACAAGGAATGGATCGCTCCGGGCTGGGGTGGAGGTTTGGTCATGGGCGCGGAGGGCGGCTTCTGGAGATTCACGAGCGAGGGAATCATCTCGGCATCGTGGATCGAGGGTCCAGACTGGCCGGTGTTCGGTGCCTTCGACGATGCGAGGGGGGTCCATTTTGTCATCGGAGGCGCCGTGGCCCTCTGGACGGGCGCGCCCGATTTAGTCCCTGAAGGCCATCTTCGGTCCCCATCAGTTGTCGACAATGGCTGGAGCGTTCCCATCGGAGCGTTGTCGGATGGGGGCGTGTGGGCGGTGTACGGAGCCGAATCGATCGGGAAGGACAATCAGTCGCATGGAACCGTCATTGTCAGGCAGTTCCGTTCCGGCGATCTCGAAGGGCAGGACGTGGCGATTGGCGACGCCGGGGCCATGGCATCGTTCATGCCCGCCGCGGCGATGGACGACGAAGGACGGCTGCACGTCATCTGGTACGACAGCAGCGGCGCGTCGGGCGTGTTGAAATACGCGCGCAGCATTTCGACCGACCTGGACTTGGGCTTCTCGCCGGCGCAGATCGTCGATCCGGACGCCTGTCCCGGCGCCGGCTGGTTCCCGGCCTTCGCCGAAGGCGCGCCCGATCGTCGTTTGCGCGAATACATCGACCTGGCGATCGATGCCCGGCGCGTCCACATGGCATGGACCCACGCGCCCACTCTGCCTTCCCGGATTCAGACCAGCCACCTGGATTTCTGAGGTGCGGAAATCCCTCGCGCCCCTGCCGCCGGCTCCCTCCGTCAATTCCGGGAGCAACCCGGGTGCGGTTTCCCACCTGTATACCTCGGTCGCTACACTCACCGTTGTCGCCATCAGCAAACCCGCGCCTCGTCAGCCTCCGAGGGCGAGGCACACGCCGTCTTCGCGCGCCACGGCATTGAGCTGCTCTGATCGCGATCCTCCTGGGCCTCGGCGACCGCGATGTCCCTGGGACAGACCGCGTATGCGAGAAACATCAGCATCTCTGCCAACTACGGCCTGCTAGAACGTCACGAAGGCGTCGGTGCAGTCGCGTGGCTCCGCGGGCTCGGGGGCAAGTTGATTGACGGTGACGTTCGTGCCGGCCGGCGTGACACCGACGGGCCCCGGACCCAGCGTGATGTTCGCGTCGGCGAACGTACCGGTGGGGGGCAGATCGAACACGACGTTGTTCAGCGTCAGTCCCAGCGGATGGGCCGCATCGCGCCCGCGCATCGTCAGCATGCCGCCCCCCAGCACGCGAACGTTCCGCACATAGATGTCGCGAAAATTCGGAATCAGCATCCCCGTGGTGGAACTGTAGAACGGATCGAACACCAGCGGCCGTCTGACGTTGCGAATACAAACGTCCGTGTAGCTGATGGCCTGAACCAGGCCACCGCGGCTTGGATCGGATTTGATGCGAAGGCCGTTGTCGGTGCCGTCCAGGGACAGATCGCACACGCGCACATTCTTGACGCCGCCGTTCGTTTCGCTGCCGATCGACATGCCGTGGCCACTTCCGAAATGATTGTGGGCGATGATCAATCCGTCGACGGGAGCACCGCCTTTGATCGCCACGTTGTCATCGCCCGTGGTGATCTTGCTGTACGCGATCACCCCGTTCTTGGTGCCCGAAGGATCGACACCGTCGGTGTTCGGAGCCGTCGGCGGTGTGTTGATGGTGATGCCCCAGACCTTGAAGCCCACCGTCCCCTGCAACACGACATGAAACTTGGGCGCGTTACGCAGGGTCACCTGGTACAAGGTGAAGTTGGTTCCGCCAACCACCTGTACCAACCGCGGTGCGGCCAACTGGCCGTCGTAGGTCTCTTCCAGTTCCCACCACGTGGCCGTGTCATCGGCCACCACGTCGCCGCCGCGACCATCGATCGTTCCCGTTCCGACCACGGCGGCTCCGTCCATCCCGGCTGCGTTGATCAGCGCGTTGCACGACGAATTGCCAGTGCCGTTGCCGCCACACAGACCGGATCCGGGTGTCAGGTCGAAATCGCGCGGGTTGCGTGACGCGAACAGTGTCGTGCCGGCGTCGATCCACAAGGCGACCTTGGCGCGGAGGCGCATCGCTCCCGAAACAAAAGCCACGCGATCTCCGTCGCTGGCTAGCCTCACGGATTGACCAGCGGGACACGCATCGATGGCGGCCTGAATCGCCGCGGTGTCCAGGACGGTTTCGTCCACGGGTGTGCCGTCGGTTCCGACGGTCTTCGTCGCCATGAGCGTGGCGCAGGCCGGTGGGACGGTCGGTTCGGGCCCGAGGTCATCGCAGGAGATGTTGATGGCCGGCGCGCCACCCGCGCCGCCAACTCCGGACTGGCCACCCTGGCCACCGGCGCCGCCCGTGCCGATCACCGTCGTGCCGCCTGAGTCCACCACGCCCGCCGGTGGTTTGTCGTGTCCGCACGCCGGGACAAGAAGAAGCGCGGTCGCAAGCAACGGGAACGCGGTGAACGCTCTGAACAATTTTCTAGACGATCTGATCATGTGTCGCGAATCAGTGTCACGGCCCACCCGCCACGGGTCGGCGCCCAGCGAAATCCCTAGGGCGCGATGATCGCTCCGCCGCGGGGCCGGTGTCACGCGGAGGCTCAAGCTTGAAGGGGAAGACCGTGGGCGGCGGCGCCCAACTCGTCCCGAACCACGAGGTAGCCCTGCGGATCTAGGACCAATCGGATGGGGATGAAACCTCCAAGCGCGCGGTTTGGTTCATGAAACCAAGTGGAAATCTCGTCTGACTTCATCACCGAGCATGGACGGCTGGCATCGCGCGCGCCGCCGCAACCGCGAGGCGCGGGGTCGGCCACGGGCGGGCGGCGGGGAAGTTTACAGAGTGGGATCTATCGGCGTTTGACGCACAGAGACAGTGGCCCTTGCAGGGCGGGCGTCAATGTCCGGTCGGGTCCGCGCTAGCAGGACGGCCGACAGCCTGTAGCCGCCGTCGGGCACCTCGAAGCACGCGAGACCGACGGCGAGGTCGAGATTGGCGTGGCGGATGTCGAGGCTCTGCCGCCCATCGAGAACAGGGAACGCTGTGAGCTTCGTACTGGCCAGCTAGAAGAGGGTCCGCAGGCCGCCGACGAAACCGCGCCGCTACGGACAGGACTAGTCCGTGGCCGATGAACGTACGTCAGGATACGCTGCCGTTATGGGGATATCGGAGAAGCGCCCCTCGATGGACTTAGGTCCGCTGGCACTGCTCGATCGGGCGCTTGATGCGGACGTCCCCTTGGTGGGGGCCGCGGCTTTGCTCATCCTCATGATCGCGGGCGGCTGTCAGTCGCGGGATCTGAACGGCGGAAAAAGGGCGGACGGTGGCGGGAGTGGAATGCCCGCCATGGATGCTGGTCGTGCCGAAGCGGGCGAGGTGGGCCAGACCGCGACGGGGGGAACCAGCCTTGGTTCGGCGGCCGCGGCGGCGAGCGGTGGCGGGACCGGAACCGCCGGCGCGGGTGCGGTGATCGGCGGAACTGGTACCGGCAGCGCGGGTGCGGCCGGCGGCGGGACGGCAACCGGCGGCGCGGCGGGAGCGGCGGCTCTGGGCATGGGCATCGCGATCAGCGTGCCTCCATTGTCTTTTGTCCAACTCCCCGATCTTGAGGACTATCTTGAATACCTTTATCCAGGAAGTCGTTTTTCATCCGTCGATCTTGCGGACGTGAACGGCGACGGAGTCCTGGACGTTGTGGCCGGGCAACTCGGCATCGACCCGAACGCTGTTGTCATGCTGGGGAACGGGGACGGGTCCTTTGGCGCTTCCCGCGGCATCGAATCCATCGGAGTCACGTCGGCCGTCCTGATCGGCGATTTGAACGACGATCACAAACCCGACCTGCTGGTTTCGCTGGTCTCAGCCACGATCCCTTCGCCGGGAATGACTTTCGCTCTGAACCGCGGTGACGGAACGTACGGAGCTCTCGTGACTCTGGATGCGCCGGCCGCCAGGCGCGGACTTGCTTCCACGACGACCCAACTCGTGGACCTCAACGGAGACGGGATGATCGACATTGCGGCGCTACAGGCCAGCTCGGTGAACGTCTCGCTCGGAACGGGAAGCGGGACGTTCGCCCCCTTTGTTGCTTATCTGCACAATCTCAACGTGCCCACTCCGCTGCCCACTTCCCAGCCCCGTGCAATCGGGCGATGCCTTGCGGCGGGGGATCTGAACGGGGATGGACGTCCGGATCTCGCTGTCACGCTCGAAAATCGCTTCGTGAGCATTCTTCTGAATCACGGCGACGGAACGTTCGGCCCCCCGACTTTCTTTTCCACGGAAAAGCTGCCCGACACGGTGTTGATCGCCGATCTGAATGGGGACGCAACCGGCGACCTCGTTCTCGGTCAGGAACCAGGCCTCGGGTCGACGCCTACCACGCTGAGCACGTTCTTGAACAGCAGTGGTGCCGTTTTCGCGCCACCGACCACCTATGATGTTGCCGATTCGATCGATATCAGGCTGGTCGACTTCAACGGAGATGGGAAAGTTGACCTCGTCACCGACGGCAGGGACGTTCGGCTGAACAAGGGTGGCGGCGTCTTTGCGGCGCCCGTCACGCTACCCATGCCTGCGACTGGCCCAACCGCCGCCTTAGGTGATGTGAATGGCGACGGAAAGACGGATGTGGTCATCGGGGCGTTTCGGCACGTACACGTCTTCCTGAATACGTCGCCGTAGCTGAGCTCGTCGGCGCGGCTGCAGGTTTACCGCATGTTGCGGCCCGCGTGCTTGCTTCCGCTGTACGGCTTTCGCCCGCGAAGCGCGGGGTCGTCCACCGGCGGCCGGCGGGGCAGTTTACCTCGAGCACCACGGCCTCGCGCCGGGTTCGGTTCTGCAGGTGGTGGCCGTTCGG
>PMNO01000015.1 GCA_003161835.1 Myxococcales bacterium
GGGATCACGATCGCGATCGCGCACGTGGAGTACGAGACGAACAATCGGCACTACGCGCACGTGGATTGCCCGGGGCACGCGGATTACATCAAGAACATGATCACGGGGGCGGCCCAGATGGACGGGGCGATCCTCGTGGTGTCAGCGCCCGACGGCCCGATGCCGCAGACGCGAGAGCACATTCTGCTGGGACGTCAGGTCGGCGTGCCGGCGCTGGTGGTCTACCTGAACAAGGTGGACATGATCGCGAAGGAAGACGCGGAGCTGCTGGACCTGGTTGACCTGGAGTTGCGGGAGNNGAGGCGTGCGACACGTTCATC
The DNA here is from genome assembly GCA_003161835.1 of Myxococcales bacterium. Lineage (GTDB taxonomy): Bacteria > Myxococcota_A > Polyangia > Fen-1088 > Fen-1088 > FEN-1088. The sequence goes on from PMNO01000015.1 coordinate 321, forward strand.
CCCGAGCCGAAGCGCGAGATCGACAAGCCGTTCCTGATGCCCGTGGAAGACGTGTTCACGATCTCTGGGCGCGGGACGGTGGTGACTGGGCGTGTGGAGCGCGGGATCGTGAAGGTGGGGGAGGAAGTGGAGATCGTGGGGTACAAGGACACGGTGAAGACGACGGTGACTGGGATCGAGATGTTCCGGAAGCTGTTGGACGAAGGGCGCGCAGGGGACAACGTTGGGGCTTTGTTGCGAGGAACGAAGCGAGAAGATATCGAGCGCGGCCAGGTCCTGGCGAAGCCCGGGAGCATCACGCCGCACANNCGGACGACGGACGTGACGGGCTTGGTGACGTTGCCGGAGGGAGCGGAGATGGTGATGCCTGGGGACAACGTGAATCTGGAGATCGAGCTGATCACGCCGATCGCGTGTGAAGAGGGGTTGCGCTTCGCGATTCGCGAAGGCGGCAAGACCGTCGGCGCCGGCGTCGTGACAAAGATTTTGGAGTAGTACTTGAGCGGACATGCCGTATCGCTGGCCGAAATGGCCAGCCGTCGGCTGGTGGGTCGATAACGAACGAACAGCAGGAGACGCAACTTGGCAGCCACGCGGGTCATCATCACCTTGGAATGTACACAGTGCCGGGAACGGAACTATTCCACGACCAAGAACAAGCGGGCGAACGCCGAGAAGCTGGAGCTATCGAAGTTTTGCTCGCGATGCCGTAAACACACAAACCACAAAGAAACGAAATAGGAACCACACGCAGAGCTTTCAGTTCTAGGGCAGTAGCTCTAATGGTANNCTCCAAATCCGCGGGTTGGGGGTTCGAGTCCCTCCTGCCCTGCACGGGGTTGAACGAATCGGCAAAGTCGGCGAAGCGAGCGAAACTCGTCAAATCTTGATTCACCACCAAGTCAAAGAACACAACAATGGGCGCCAACAAATTCATACATCTGACGTTTGCCCTGGCCGGGCTGATGGCGGCGTTTCTATTGTCGCGTATCGGTGACTGGGTGTGGAGTTATTTCTCCAAACCCAATGACTTGGCGGTCAACGCGATCGCCGTGACGGGCGCGGCTGTCGCGGCCTACATCGCCTATCGCAATGAACGCGTGTTCGCGACCGTGCATGACATCACCCGGGAACTCGAGAAGGTTTCGTGGCCGACGCGGAAAGAAACTTCAGCCGCGACGATCGTGGTGTTGGTGACCGTCTCGATCGCCGCCGTTATCTTGAGCGGCTTCGATGCGGTCTGGGCATTTTTTACTAACTGGTTTTTGCGCTGAGACGGACGGGACCAACTGATGTCGATGAAGTGGTACGTCGTGCACACATACTCGGGTCATGAGAACAAGGCGAAGCTTTCGCTCCAGGATCGCGTGCGCCAGCACGCCCTGCAGGCGAAGTTCGGCGACGTCTTGATCCCGACCGACACCGTGGTGGAGCTGGTCAAGGGACAGAAGCGTTCGACCACTCGGAAGTTCTTCCCGGGCTATATCTTCGTGCAGATGGAGCTGGACCAGGAAGCGTTTCACCTGGTCAAGAATACCCCGAAGATCACCGGCTTCCTGGGTGGGACCAACCCCCAGCCCGTGAAAGAAACGGAGATTCAGAACCTGCACGTCGCGATGACCGAAGGGGCATCGCGCCCGAAGCCGCGGGTATCGTTCGAAGAGACGGAAACCGTTCGGGTGATCGACGGACCGTTCGCGAATTTCACGGGAACGGTGGTCGAGGTCAAAGCTGAGAAACAGAAAGTCCGTGTGAATGTCTCCATCTTCGGGCGTGCGACGCCCGTGGAGCTGGATTTTTCGCAGGTCGAAAAGTCGTAGAAGTTCCAGAATTCGGAAAAGACCAGACCCACGAGGCTGACTGAGTAAAAAATGAAGAAAATCAGCGGATTCATCAAGCTCCAGGTTCCCGCCGGNNATGGAGTTCTGCAAGCAGTTCAACGCGCGGACGCAGGCCCAGATCAAGGACGACATGGTCATCCCCGTGGAGATCACGGTCTATTCCGACCGGTCCTTCACCTTCATCACCAAGACACCTCCGGCGGCCATTCTGATCAAGAAGGCCGCGAGCCTGGCCACCGCGAAGAAGCCGGGGTCTGGGTCCAAGGAACCCAACAAGACCAAGGTGGGCAAGATCAGCTCCAAGCAGCTGCGCGAGATTGCGACGACGAAACTTCCAGACCTAAATACCACCGACCTGGAAGCTGCGATGCGGACGATCGCCGGAACGGCGAAATCGCTCGGCGTCGAGATCGTCGACTGACGTCGGAATTTCCGACGAAACAGACGGAACAAATGGTGGGAGGCCGCAAGGCCGAACAGAGGAAGAACAATGGCGGAAGGTAAGAAATACAAGAGTGCGGCGGCGAAGGTCGACCGTTCCAAGAAGTATCTCCTCGAGGACGCGTGCAAGCTCCTTCCCGAGACCAAGGTGGCGAAGTTCGACGAGAGCGTCGANNATCGCGGTCCGGCTCGGGGTGGATCCCAAGCACGCCGACCAGATGGTTCGGGGGGCGGTGGTGTTGCCCCACGGCACCGGCAAGAGCCAGCGGGTGGCGGTCGTGGCCAAGGGCGACAAGGCCAACGAAGCGCGCGCGGCCGGCGCCGACTTCGTGGGTGCCGAGGATCTGGTGGAGCGTATTCAGAAGGAAAACTGGACCGATTTCGATTCGATGGTCGCCACCCCCGACATGATGGGCTTGGTGGGTCGTTTGGGTCGCGTCCTGGGGCCGAAGGGTTTGATGCCGAATCCGAAGGTCGGAACGGTGACAACGGACGTCGCGAAGGCGGTGCGTGAGCTGAAGGCCGGCCGCGTCGAGTTTCGCGTCGAGAAGGCGGGCATCGTTCACGCGCGCATCGGCAAGGCGTCTTTTGGTTCCGACAAGCTGCGCGACAACGCGCGGACCATGATCGAGACACTGCTGCGGCTAAAGCCAGCCTCGGCCAAAGGGGGATACATGAAGTCGGTCACCCTATCGACCTCCATGGGCCCCGGGATCAGGGTAGACACCACGCCGCTGGTTTCGGAATACGAAACCAAATAGGAACGATCATGCAAGCAACCAACGTAGAACGGACCGAGAAGAAGGAGCAGGTCGTGGCTCTCAAGGCCGACCTGGCCAAGGCCGCCAGCCTGGTGTTGGCGGACTTTCGTGGTCTGACCGTCAAGGTCGACACCGGCTTGCGCCGGGAATTCCGGGCGAATGGCTGCCGTTATCAGGTGGTCAAGAACACCTTGCTGGGCCTGGCCGTCAAGGGCACGCCGATGGAGGGGATCGAGTCGCTGTTGGTGGGGCCAACCGCCATCGCTTACTCGTTCGAGGACCCGGCGGCGCCGGCCAAGGTTGCCGCGAAGATCGCGAAAGCAGAAGAGAAGTTCATCATCAAGGGTGGGTACGTCGAGGGTCGCGCGCTCGATGTAAAGGGCGTGGTGGCGTTGTCCACCTTGCCGGGGAAAGACGAGCTGCGTGCGATGTTCCTTGCAACTTTGCAGGCCGTGCCTCAGAACTTCGTCCGTCTGCTCAACGCGGCGCCCCAGAATTTCGTGTATCTGCTGGCCGCGCGCGAGAGCGCGATGAAGGACGGCCCAGCCCCAGTTTGAAACGCACACGTGGGTACCCAGGCGACGCGGTTCGCCCAGGGTACGGCAGAGTTTGATTTTGTCTTTTCAATGAAAAATGGATCTCAACAGGGAGCACTGATATGGCCGATGTGACCAAGGAACAGGTAGTTAGTTTTCTTTCCCAGATGTCCGTGATGGACCTTGCCGGTCTCACCAAGGAATTGGAGGACAAATGGGGTGTCAAGGCCGCGCCGGTGGCGATGGCCGCCTCCGCAGGTCCCGCAGCCGCGGCGGCGCCGGTGGCCGAGCAGACCGAGTTCACGGTCATCCTGACCGAGGCGGGCGCCAACAAGATCGGCGTCATCAAGGCCGTCCGCGAAGTTACCAACCTGGGCTTGAAGGAAGCGAAAGATCTGGTAGATGGGGCTCCCAAGACGGTCAAAGAGGGTGTGTCGAAGGCGGACGCCGAGGCCATGAAGAAGAAGCTGGTGGACGCGGGCGCAAAGGTCGACGTCAAGTAGAAGAATTTCACCCATCAACATCGTACTTACATTGGTCGGAAGGTCGGTTGCCGGGTTCTCCCCCGCTGGGGGAGTGCCAGGGCATTCGACTGTTTGGCGGTTGGTAACCGGCGGCGGCATGCGCCGGCCGAGGCAGTCTCAGTGAGTGAAGGAGCTTCGATGGCGCTTGTGATCCAGAATAATTTTCGAGCTCGGAAAAGCTTCGCGAAGATCGGGAAGATTATCGATATCCCGAATCTCATCGACATTCAGAAGCAGAGCTACGAGAAGTTCCTGCAAAAGGACACCCCGCTCGACAAGCGCGAGGACCTGGGTCTGCAGGGCGTCTTCAAGAGCGTCTTTCCGATCAAGGATTTTTCCGAGACGTCCTCGCTGGAGTACGTGTCGTATACCCTCGACAAGCCGAAGTACGACGTCGACGAGTGCAGACAGCGGGGAATGACGTTCGCGGCGCCCATCAAAGTGGTCGTGCGCTTGGTTGTCTGGGATACGAACGAAGAGACGGGGTCGCAGTCGATCCGCGACGTGAAGGAGCAGGAGGTCTTCTTCGGCGAGATTCCCCTGATGACGGAGAACGGTACGTTCATCATCAACGGAACCGAGCGGGTGGTCGTCAGCCAGCTGCACCGCAGCCCCGGTGTCTTTTACGATCACGACAAGGGCAAGAC
>PMNO01000386.1 GCA_003161835.1 Myxococcales bacterium
GTGTTCGGCATCCCCGACGACGACATGGGCGAGCAGATCAAGGCCGTCGTGCAACCGTTGCCCGGCGTCGCCGCCGACGACGCGTTGCGCGCCTCGATCGTCGAGCACATCCAAGCTCGCCTCGGGAAGTACAAGTGGCCGCGCAGCATCGACTTCGTCGACGAGCCCACCCGATCCTCGGTCATCATCTACTTGGAAGAGCCATCGGGATTTGTCGTCGAACGCTCGGCTGGTCGGCGCGTCAGCCTGCGTCTCGACCACGCTGATCTACCCAACGAACTCGTGCGCAGTCTGGACGCCACGGAGTACCTGGGTCCAGTTCGGCTCATCAGCTCGTACCGGGATCCGCGTGCCCGCAGCACGGTTCGAGTGGATGTGGATCTGGCCGAGGATGTCCCAAATCGCGTGCGGCAGGATGGGAATCGGATCTACTGGGAGTTCCACAAGCCGACGCCCTCCGATGGACAGAAGCTTCCCGCCCTGGGCGGGCCCCTGCCACCGTCGGTCTTGTTCGTGCCCGCTCGCCGGGTAGCCGGCTTCAGCGTCGTCTTGTCGGCCTCTTCGCTGTTGGCTCAGGCGCAGGTCCCTACACGCAAGGCGGGCGAGGACGAATCACCGGTGAACCGGCGTGCAAACTTGACAGCAAAGAAGCGCTACACCGGTCGCCGCATCGACCTGGATTTCAAAGGGGCGGACATCCACAACATCTTGCGCCTTCTGGCCGACGTGGGGCAGATGAACATTGTGACCTCGGATGAGGTGAAGGGCGAGGTCACCATCAAGATGCGCAACGTCCCCTGGGACCAAGCGCTGGACGTGATTCTGCGATCGAAGCTGCTGGGCCAGGTCCGTGAGGGCAACTTGATCCGCGTGGCGCCGTTGGCAATCCTGGAAAAGGAGCTGGAGCAGGAGATAGCCCGGCAGAAGCAACTGGCCGACGTGCTGCCGACGGAGACGCGGATCATCGCGGTCAGCTACGCCGAGGCCAAGAATCTACAAGACCGGGCTCATGACCTCTTGACGGTGCGCGGGCGGGTTTCCGTCGACGAGCGGACCAATCAGCTCATCGTGTCGGACGTGGCCGCCAACCTGAACCTGGTCGAGGATCTGGTCCGTAGCCTGGATTCGCAAACCTCGCAGGTCGTGATTGAGGCCCGGATCGTCGAAGCCCGGTCCAACTTCGTTCGTCAGCTCGGTGTGCAGTGGGGCGGCTCGGCGTTTCGGGACGCGGCCCACGGCAACGCGACCGGATTGGTGTTTCCGAGCGACGTGGCCGCCGGCGGCGGAGCCTCCGACGCCACGCGACCCGGTGGTTTGGTGAATCTGCCGACCGCGGCGAGCCCGGATTTCGCGGTGAATTTGCCGGCCGCCGTGGGGGCGGGCAGCGGCGGTGCCTTGGGTTTGATGTTGGGCTCCGTCGGTGGCGCGTTCAATTTGAACCTGCGCCTGTCGGCGTTGGAGAACACCGGTCAGGTGCGGATCTTGTCGTCGCCCCGCATCTCGACCATGGACAATGTGGAGGCGTCCATCGAACAGGGCGTGTCCATTCCCATTTCGATCGTGAGCGCGCAGGGAATCCAGACCATCTTCGTCGACGCGAAACTGAACCTGACCGTCAAGCCCCACGTGACGAACGACGGGACGATCATCATGAACGTCCACGTCAGCCGGAACGAGCCGGATTTCGTCAACACCGGTGCGCGCGGTGATCCGACGATCTTGAAGAAAGAGGCCAAGACCGTGATGCTGGTCCACGACGGCGACACCGCGGTGATTGGCGGCATCTATCAACGCAATTCGGGGCTGAGCTATGCCAAGGTGCCCTTTCTGGCCGACCTGCCCATCATCGGGTTCTTCTTCCGCAGCCGGCGCGAGAATGACGATCGCACGGAGTTCCTGGTGTTCATCACGCCACGGATCGCCAATCGCGCGAATTCCATGCGCGCCGAAGCCCATCGCTAAAAGGCCGGAACGCCGGAGCGCCGCTCGGGCAGGCGCGATGGCGGCGGTCGATGTAGGGTGGGCCGGGTGGGACCAACACGCAGCGCCGAGGCGCCTCTGTTCTTGATCGGATTCATGGCTTCGGGAAAGACCACCGTCGGCCGGATCGTGGCTGCCCGCGTGGGTTGGCGATTCCATGATCTCGACCAGCTGATTTGCGACGCCGCCGGGCGCTCCGTGGCCCGGATCTTCGCGGACGAGGGCGAAGCTGGTTTTCGCCGGCGCGAGAGCGAGGCGTTGCGGGTAGCGGCCCGCTTGAATCGCGCGGTCATCGCGACGGGCGGCGGGGCGGCCTGCAGCGATCCGAACATGGCGCTGATGCTGGCCTCGGGGCGGGTCATCGCCCTGTCGGTCACGGCGGAGGAGGCCGTGCGCCGGGCTGGACCGGACTCGGGCCGACCGTTGCTGGTGGGCGCCGCGGCACCCACGTCGGTCGGTGTGGCCGCCCCGCCGGATCCGCGGGCCGTGGCGGCGGCGCTGCAGGCAGCCCGGGAACCCTTTTATGCGCGTGCCCACGACCGCGTCGATACCACCGGAAAATCACCGGAGGAGGTTGCGGGCGTGGTGCTGGGGCTGATAGACGCGGATCTCCCATGATCACGATTCCCGTTCCCATTCCGGATCGCGCCTACGAGGTACGTATCGCGACGTTCGACGATCCCGGCGCGATGGCCGACCTGGTCGTGTCCGGACTGGGGGAGGTCACGGGTGTCGCCGTGCTGGTTGACGAGACGGTCGGACAGCGCTCGCCGCGGGTGGACCCGCTCGTCGACGCGCTGGCGGCGCGCTTGCCGAACGTGCGTCGCCACGACCTCCCGGGCGGCGAGGCCTGCAAGAGCCTGCGGGAGATTGAGCGCACCACCGACTGGCTGGCCGAGCAGGGCTTCGATCGGGGCGCCGCGGTGATCGGCGTGGGCGGAGGCGCGGCCGGGGATCACGCCGGGTTCGCGGCCGCGATCTACTTGCGCGGGGTGCGATTCGCTCTTTGCCCGACAACCCTCCTGGCGATGGTGGACGCGTCGGTTGGGGGAAANNGACGCTCTGGCCTTGGGCGGGATCACGACCGGGCTCGCGGACGTGATTGCAGCGGCCGTTCGCGTCAAGGCGGAGGTGGTCACCGAGGACGAACGCGAGTCTGGTCGCCGCGCGATCTTGAATTTCGGACACACCGTTGGCCACGCGCTGGAATCCGCGTCCGGCTATGCGCTGCTGCACGGTGAGGCCGTGGCCTTGGGAATGGTTGCCGCGCTGTCGCTCGGGGTGTCGTTGGGAGTCTCGACCGCGGGTGTACGCGATCGCGCCCGCGCGCTCCTGGAGCGTCTCGGCTTGCCCACCGATGTGGATCACCGTCTCACCACCGACGTGCTCTCCCGGATAGACGTTGACAAGAAGCGCCGCGCCGAGGCGGTGACGTTCGTATTCGTCAAATCCCTGGGAGCCACCCAGCTGCTCGAAGTGCCCCTCGTCGAGCTACGTCGGCGTCTGTGGTCCGGGAACGGCGTCTAGCGAGACCGCGAAGGCGATCGCCGCCGACTGCCGCATCAAAAAA
>PMNO01000409.1:0-1095 GCA_003161835.1 Myxococcales bacterium
CCAGCAGGTTCAAGAAGACCTGCTCCAGCCGTTGGGCGCTGCCCTCGATGACCGGGATCGCCTCCAGCTCCGTGACCAGACGCGCGCGATGGCGAATCTCGTTTCCCGCCACCCTCAGGGCCGCTTGCAGGGCATCACCCACGTCGACGGCCCCGCGCTCCGCGGCGTCGGGCCGCGACGTGGCACGCAGTTGCTTGACGACCGCCGCCACCCGGTTGGCGCCCTGCCGCACTTCCTCGAGAATCGCGCGCAGCTGGACCACGTCTTCGGCCTGGAGCGCGCCGTGCTCCAACCGAGCGCCCACCTGCTCGATGCCCAACAGAACGTATGCCAGCGGATTGTTCATTTCGTGGGCAATCCCGGCCAGCAGCGTTCCCAGCGCCGCCAGGCGATCGGATCGCACCAGCTGCGCTTCCATCTCCTTGCGATCGGTGACGTCCCGCGCGAATCCCAGAATCGCCTGCCGGCCTTCCCACTCGATGGGAATGGACTGAACCTCCGTGACGCGGGACGAGCCGTCGCGACGCCGGATCCGATATTCCCGCGGCCGCATCGACTGGCCGGAGGCCATCATTTGCCGCGACCGCTCGATCATCGGCGCGTGATCGTCCGGGTGAATGATGTCGAGCGGGTTCAGGGCCAAGACGGCTGCATCGCTGTCGTAGCCCAACATGCGGACCGTGCCGGGATTGACGTACAACAGCCGCTGGCCGTCGTTGATCCAGACGGCGTCGGGCGCCAGCTCGATCAGCTTTCGAAACCGCTCCTCCGACTGCCTCAAGGCCTCGGTCGACCGATTCCGATCGCTGATGTCCCGGAAGAAGACGACAACGATGAACTGCCCGTCCAATTCCATCGGCGCCATGCTGACTTCGATGGGCACCCGACGTCCGTCGGCGGTCAAGACCGTGGTCTCGAGCGTCAGCCGGTCGGTCGGAATCGTCCGCGATGCTCTGGGGCCCCCCTTGTGAATCTCGCGTTCCTCGGGAGTCAAGAACGAGACCGCAGGCTGCCCCACGATGCGGTCCTTCGGGGAGCCGATGATTTGCGCGCCGATGTCGGTCATGTACAAGACCCGGGGCTCGGGCGGCTCGA
>PMNO01000409.1:1143-12735 GCA_003161835.1 Myxococcales bacterium
TCCGCGCGCCGGCCCAGCCCCCGCGGACCATTCCCCAGCTTCCGCGCGCGCGCTTCGGCCACGCCGAAAAACGCGCCTAAACCAGGGCCGCCAACAAGAATGAACCGCATGACACGTCTGGGGGGGACATGCCCATGCTAGGCGCACGCGCACACCGATGCACGTGAATTCCGCGGCGCGCCGATCCCCGAACGACTCTGCCGCTATTCGAGCGGCCGACCGCGAAAACGCCGCCCCGTACCAGGAGCGATCACCTGTGCTCGTACCGCACCGGTCGGGGCGGCCGACGTCTCGGGCATTTGAGGGGCCGCCGGCAAAGTGTGGCCCCCGGCGGTCATGGGCGGCAGGGCATCTCCCTGCGCGTCCGCTTCGTCCAAGTCCGGGGTGATGCGCCGCCCCACCAGATTGGCGGCCATTCGCAACGCCGCCATGTTGACGACGCCATCGGCCAGGATGCACAACATCCCGCCGCTCAACACCTTCAAATACAGCTTGTGATCCTGAAATCGGATCACCGCCAACTCCAGATGGTCACCCACGGACGCAAACGTGTCACTCAGACGCGTCAGACGCTCGGCGGCCTCCCGCAGCGCCGCATCGTCGAACATCGCGTGAAGTTCCCGGGCTACCAAATGCCCGCTGCTGGTGAAGACGAAACTGCCGGCGATTCCCGCCACATCCTTGAGTGTCGCGAGCGCGGTGGCCACCGCGATAGCATTGCCCCGCCCGCTGCTGGCGGCCACGGAGGGAATCACAGCCCCAAGCTTTCGCGCAAGGCCTGAATGTTGCTTTCGGTTCGCGGCCGCAACGCCACCGTATCGCCGTTGGCTTCGCTGAAGAGCAGGCAACGCGTCGCGCCGCCTGGTGTCTGTCCCGGGTTTTCCTTGAACGTGCATTCCATGGCAACGAATCGATCCAGGCCCAGGAGATCGCCCACGAGCTCGATCAGCCTCTGGGTGTAAGCGACGACCCCGGCCAGTTCCTCGGTTCCGCCCTTGTTCTTGACGATGGTGCCGTTGGGACCCACTCGAATCATCACCGAGAAATCGGCGAGCGCATCGTTGCGTGCGATCGATACCGGAGCCTGGGGACGATCGTTGTTTGGTCTTCGTGTATCCGTCATGGCCACCTTTTGAACGAAGCTGGGCGCCGGTACGGCCGCTCGCAACTCGGGCCTTTCGGGCAATCCAGTCGGAATCGGAGTGTTTTCGAAATCGCCCGGGCCGCTGGCCCCACCACCTAGCTTTGTGCGTTCCAATTTTCCCGCGATCATTCGACACCTCCTTCAAGCGCGTAACCTTCGATACCCATCTCGGGCACATCCAGCCCGCCAACCTCTTCTTCCACCGACACGCGGTTCGGGGTCAGCGACCCCACGATTCGCAGCGTCACGAACGTCATCGCACCTACCCAGGCCACATTCACCAGAATGCCGAAACAAGAAGCCGCGAGCTGGGAGGGATCACCGTAAAGTAGCCCCCGTACGGTCCCCGGAACGCCGTTCCACCCGTCGCCGTATCGGCCATCGGCGAACAGACCAACCGAAAGAATGCCCCAGGCGCCGCAGACTCCATGGACCGACGACGCCCCGACGGGATCGTCTATCTTCAGGACGGTCTCGATGAACATGGCCGAGACGACCACCAACACGCCGGCGACGAGGCCAATCAAGATCGAGGCGGGCGCCGTGACGAACGCGCACGGGGCCGTGATAGCCACCATGCCGGCCAACATTCCGTTGCACAACATGCTGAGGTCGGGCGTACCGAACCGGAACTTGGTCCACAGATAGGCGCCGAAGGCACCCGCGGCGGAGGCCAACATGGTGTTCACCGCGACGATGGCAATACGGGTATCGGTTCCCGCGAGCGTGGAGCCGGGATTGAACCCGAACCACCCGAACGCCAGAATGAAAGTTCCGAGCACGACCATCGGCATGTTGTGGCCAGGAATTGGCTTCGCTTTACCGTCGGCGCCGTACTTCCCGATCCGGGGCCCCATCATTTTGGCGCCCACCAGCGCCGCGACCCCGCCGACCATATGGACGACCGAGCTGCCGGCGAAATCCACGTGGCCATGGCCGAGCCCAAAGTTCTTTCCGAGCTGCGACAACCAGCCCCCGCCCCAAACCCAGTTGGCGTAGATGGGGTAGATGATCGTGGAAATCGCGAAACTGAACAGCACGAAAGACGAGAACCGCCAGCGCTCCGCCATGGCGCCGGTAGGGATGGTGGCGGTGGTGTCCATGAAGACCATCTGGAAAAGGAACAGGGCCGCCACCGGTGCGGTGTAGACCGCCGGCGTCAAGAAGAATCCCTTCGTTCCGAAAAGGCCGAACTCCATTCCGCCCAGGTGAATGGCAAATTCGCCGTTCAACGTCGAGTCGCCGCCAAAGGTCGAAAGAGCCCCCACTCCGCCCATCTGCAAGCCAAAACCAATCGCCCAGAACCCGATGATCCCGATGGCGTAAACCAGAAAATTCATACCCATGGTGTGGGCGACATTCTTGGCCCGCGTGAGGCCGGTCTCGACCAGCGCGAAGCCCGCCTGCATGAACATCACCATGAACCCGGTGATGAGCGTCCATACGATATTGAGAGCCGTCTGGCCGTCCAGAACCAATTTGTGGGTTTCCGCGACCTGCTTCGCGAGCTCGGTGATGGTGGCGTCTGGCAATTCTGTTTCCTTTCTCCGACGGGCAGTTTGGCAGTCGAACAGTCAAGAACTGGTTTCGAAGCCGTGAAATCCTCGTTGCTTTTGGTCCGCGCCCGTATAGATGCCGCCGCGTTGCGATGTTAGGGTGTTCGAGCGTTGCGACGGACATTGGCTGCCCTCGCGCTGTTGTTGGCGCTCCCCCCCCTCGGAAGGTCTCCGGCCCTCACGGCACAGGTGGCGGCAGCGCCGACAGTGACGCAGCCCGCCACTCCCCCCGCGGTTCTCACGCGCCCGGCCCAAAACGGGGGCGCTGGCGGCGAATCCCCCCCCTTGACCGCGCCGACGGAGGAGGCCACCGGGCCAACGTCGGGACCCTCGAAATTACCGGGATTGTCGACCCGACTGCCTGCGCCCCTCGATCTGCCCCGGCCTCCCCTGGACGCAGCCCAACGTCGCGCGTGGTTGAAGACGGCGGTGGACGACGCGCTCGGAGCCCCGTCGCTGGCCAAATCCAAGATCGGCGTGCTGGTGATCGAGTCGGATGGGGGCAAGCCCATCTACGCGCGCGGCGAGAAGGTGGCGTTGAACGCCGCCTCGAACGTCAAGATCATCACGTCGGCGGCGGCGCTGGCCCTGCTCGGTCCCGAATATCGCTGGCATACAACCGTGTCGGCCGCCGCCCCCGGGCCCAAGGCATCGCCGCTCGGCCCCGGGGGCGAGATCGCGGGCGATCTCTTCCTCAGGGGTTTCGGGGATCCAGCGCTCGGCACGCTGGAGCTGACGGCGATGGTCAGCGAGCTTGCGGCCATGGGATGCAAACGCGTGCGGGGCGGCGTCGTCGCCGACGACAGCTTCTTTGACGGGACCCACGTCGGGCCCGCGTACGATCAAAAAAACGATTCCAGTCCGTCGCGCGCTCCATCGGCGGCATTGTCTCTGAATGGAAACGTCGTCGAGATCACCGTGATTCCGGGGGCCAAGGCGGGAGCGGCCGCGCGCGTCTTGGTGGAGCCCCCCTCCGCGGCCTTCACGGTGACGGGACGAATCGTGACCGCCGCGACCGGGCCCGCCCTGGCCACGGTTGATACGAAGGACGATCCAGGCGGGCACACGCAAATCGTCGTTTCGGGGCGCGTTCGTCTGGGCGGCGAACCACGCAGCTACAAACGTCGCGTAACGAACCCGCCGCTATTTGCCGCCTATACATTCAAGGCGCTACTGGAACGACGCGGAATTACAGTGGCGCAATCCCCGCGCGTGGGAGTGACGCCAGCGCAAGGCACGCGCATCCTGGCGAGCAGTGATTCCCCCCCACTGGGCGTGGTGGCTCACGATCTGAACAAGCGCTCGAACAATTTTGTCGCCGAGCAGGTCTTGCGCACACTCGGCGCCGAGATTGTCGGCCGCCCGGGAACCTGGGAAAAGGGCCTGGATGCGGTGGCGCGCTACCTGGCCGCGCAGGGAATTCGCAAGGGCAGTTATCAGATGACCAACGGCTCGGGACTGTATGACTCGAACCGATTCTCGGCCGAGCAGGTGGTCGCGGTGCTGCGGGGGGCGCTGCGGGACTTTCGGATATCCGCGGAATTCATGTCGTCGCTGGCGATCGCCGGCACCGACGGGACCATCGGTCATCGGATGGGAAATACGCCCGCGGAACGGTTCGTGCGCGCGAAAACCGGAACGTTGGTGGGTGCCAGCTGTCTCTCGGGGTTCGCGGGATCACCGGGCCACCCGCCGCTCATTTTTTCCATATTGATGAACGATGTGCCTTCCGCCACCGATGCGCGGCGCGTGCAGGATCGAATCGCCGAGCTCCTGGTCGCCTACATAGAAGCCGGCCCACCGATCAAGCCGTGAACATGAACGCTCGGGCGGACGACAGTCGATCGGGCCGCTTGAATTCCCCGGACGTTTCTTTCAGGATGCCTTCCCTTGATCGGCATGCAAACGGAATCTGAAGGACGCGCGCCGGAGCCTCGCAAGACGCCCCTGTACGAGCTTCATCGTGGGCTCGGCGCCAGAATCATCGATTTCGGCGGCTGGCTCATGCCGGTGCAATATCCCACCGGCATCATCGAGGAACACCGCGCCACCCGCACGGGCGTGGGCGTTTTCGATGTGTGCCACATGGGCGAAGTGCATTTCCGGGGCGAACGCGCGATCGAAGCGGTGCGGCGCTTGGTGGCGGGCGATGTGGGTCACCTGGCGACCGGCCGGGCGCTCTACACGGTTGCTTGTCTGGAGACGGGGGGCATTGTCGATGATCTGATCGTTTACAAGATCGCCTCCGATCATCTGCTGATCGTGGTCAACGCGTCGAACATCGCCAAGGACCTCGCCTGGTTTCGGCAGCACGTCGGTTCGTGGTGTGATGTCGTCGACGCGTCCGACGAAACGGGCCTCATCGCATTTCAAGGACCGAAGGCCCAAGCCGCGCTGCAAACCCTGACCCCTACCCCGCTCGACAACCTCAAGTCGTTCGAAATCCTGACCGCGGCAACCGTCGCCGGCGTTGCCGTTTCGATTGCCCGCACCGGTTATACCGCCGAGGACGGATTTGAGCTGTTCTGTTCCGCGGACGACGCGCCACGCCTGTGGGAGGCGCTGTTGGCGGCCACACCGGGCCCGGGCGCGAAGTCGGCCGGCACGCCGGTTGGCCTGGGCGCGCGCGATACCCTGCGCCTCGAGGGCAAGCTTTCGCTGTACGGAAACGATCTCACCGAGGAAACCACGCCGTTGGAAGCTGGCCTCGGCTGGGTGGTGAATTTCGACACCGAGGACTTCATTGGCAAGGACGCCCTGCTGCGCCAGCGCAGCGCGGGAGTGCGCCGCAAGCTGGTGGGATTCGTCATGGTGGGCCGAGGCATTGCGCGCCACGGATACGCGATCGTCGATGCGTCCGGTGCGCGCATCGGCGAGGTCACGTCCGGTGCGCCCGGTCCCACCGTCGGCAAGAACATCGGAATGGGATACGTCCCCGTCAGTTTGGCCAACGCCGGCACGCGAATCACCGTAGACTGCCGGGGCAAGTTGGTCGAAGCCGAGGTGGTCAGCGGTCCGTTCTACAAGCGGCAGCGCTGAGCGCAGGCGAGAATAGGGAAGCACAGGGAGGCAACCGCATGTCCGGTCAATATCCAAACGATCTGGTGTACACGAAGGANNGTGACCCAGGTCGACCTGCCCAAAGAGGGCGAGACCGTGAAACAAGGCGAGATCTTCGGCAGCGTCGAGTCGGTGAAAGCCGTATCCGATCTGTTTGCGCCCCTGTCAGGCAAGGTCTCGAAGGTCAATTCCCCGCTGGCGGATTCACCGGAATACGTGAACGAGGAGCCCTACGAGGAGGGCTGGATGATTCAGATCGAGATGACGAAGCCGGACGAGGCGAAGGATCTGATGGACGCCGAGGCCTACCAAGAATTCCTCAAGGAGACCGCCGAGTAGGAAACCTGCCCAACGAAGCCAAAACAGAACTGACCAAAGCAGGAAGAAGAAACAGCGCCGTATGTCGATCAAGTTGCCTTCCCCCGATTCGTTTTCCGACCGCCACATTGGACCGGACGAGCACGACGTCGCCGCCATGCTCGATGTCCTTGGCGCCCCTAGCCTGGACGCGTTCATCGACCAGGTCGTCCCCACCGGGATCCGGGCCCAGAGGCTCCTGTCGCTCCCGGCGGCCCTCACCGAACACGACCTGCTCGCGGAATGCCGGCGACTCGCCGACAAGAACCAGGTCTTTCGGTCGTTCATCGGGCTGGGCTACTCCGATTGCATCACGCCCCCGGTGATCCAGCGCAACGTCCTCGAGAATCCGGGCTGGTACACGCAGTACACGCCCTACCAGGCCGAGATCTCGCAAGGCCGGCTGGAAGCGCTGCTGAACTTCCAAACAATGATTGGAGACCTCACGGGGTTGCCCATCGCCAACGCGTCCTTGCTGGACGAAGGCACCGCCGCCGCCGAGGCGATGCACATGTTCAGCGCGGTCGCGCCCACCGCCGAGGAACCGGGCCGCGCGTTCTGGATTTCGTCGGCGTGCCATCCCCAGACCATCGAGGTCGTGAAGACGCGCGCCGAGCCGCTGGGAATCGACGTCATCGTCGGTGATCATCAGGCGATCGAACAGCGCGGTTTTGATCGCCCGATATTTGGCGCCTTGTTGCAATATCCCGCGTCCGACGGGGCGCTGTACGACTACCGGGCGTTCATCGAACGGGTCCACGGCGCCGGCGCGCTGGTGGTCATGGCCGCCGACCTGCTGGCGCTCGCGGTACTGACGCCCCCGGGGGAATTGGGCGCCGACGTGGCGATTGGCAGCGCGCAACGCTTTGGCGTCCCCCTCGGTTATGGCGGGCCACACGCGGCCTATTTCGCCACCCGACCCGACTACGTGCGCAAGCTCCCAGGCCGCCTGATTGGCGTGTCGCAAGATGTCCACGGCCACACGGCGCTACGCATGGCCCTGCAAACCCGCGAGCAACACATCCGCCGCGAGAAGGCCACGAGCAACATCTGCACCGCCCAGGTTCTGCTGGCCGTGATCGCGGGAATGTTCGGCGTCTATCACGGCCCCGGCGGCCTGCGAAAGATCGCGGTACGCGTGGCGGGATTGACCGCGATCCTGGCGAGGGGCCTCGCCCGGATGGGGATCAGCGTCCGTCATCCGCATTTTTTCGACACCATCGCGGTCGAGGGAACGGCGGACCAGATCGCGGCCTGGCGGGCCGGCGCGGAGGCGCGCCGCATGAACCTTCGTCGGATCGATGAGCGCACCATCGGGATCTCGCTCGATGAAACGACGTCGCCCCAGGATGTCGAGGACATCTGGGCGGTGTTCGGGCCCACTCCGGTCGGAGGAGCGCTGACCGTGGCTGCGGTCGCGGCCGACACCGACCGCGCGTGGCCCGCCGCGCTCGATCGAAAGAGCGCTTACCTGAGCCACCCGGTTTTCAACACCCACCATTCCGAAACCGAGATGCTCCGGTACATCAAGAAGCTGGAAGCGCGCGATCTTTCGCTGACCCATTCCATGATCCCGCTCGGGTCGTGCACGATGAAGCTGAACGCGACCGCCGAGATGCTGCCGATCACCTGGACACAATGGAGTCGCATGCACCCGTTCGCGCCCGTTGCCCAGGCCGCCGGCTATCACCAGGTCTTCGCTCAACTGGAAAGCGCGTTGGCCGAGATCACCGGCTTCACGGGAATTTCCCTGCAACCCAACGCGGGCTCGCAAGGCGAGTACGCGGGCTTGTTGGTGATTCGCAAGTTTCACCAGACCCGCGGACAGGGCGCGCGCGATGTGTGCCTGATTCCGTCGTCCGCCCACGGAACCAATCCCGCGTCGGCGGCGATGGCGGGCTATCGGGTGATCGTGGTCGCCTGCGACGACGCGGGCAACGTGGACCTCGCCGATCTGGAATCCAAGGCGCGTGAACACCGCGATCGCCTGGCGGCGCTGATGATCACGTATCCCTCCACGCACGGCGTGTTCGAGGAGGAGATCCGGCGCATCTGTGACATCACGCATGAGCACGGTGGGCAGGTCTACATGGACGGGGCGAACATGAACGCCCAGGTGGGACTCTGCCGGCCCGCCGATTTCGGCGCCGATGTCTGCCACCTGAATCTGCACAAGACGTTCTGCATCCCGCATGGCGGCGGAGGGCCCGGCATGGGTCCGATTGGCGTCGCGCCACATTTGGCGGCGTTCCTACCCCGTCACCCAGTGGTCGAAACGGGGGGCGCCCAGGGCATCGGCCCGATATCGGCGGCCCCCTGGGGCAGCGCCAGCATCCTGTTGATCTCGTGGGCGTACATTTTGATGATGGGCTCCGACGGGCTCACCCGGGCCACGAAGATCGCAATCCTGAACGCCAACTACATCGCGCGGCGCCTTGGCGCGCACTATCCGGTTTTCTACACGGGCAAGCGCGGACGCGTGGCGCACGAATGCATCCTGGATATGCGGCACCTCAAGAAGCTGGCCGGCATCGAGGTGGAAGATATCGCCAAGCGACTGATGGACTACGGATATCACGCGCCGACCATGTCGTTCCCGATTCCGTCCACGATGATGGTCGAGCCCACCGAAAGCGAGAGCCGCGCCGAGCTCGATCACTTCTGCGACGCCATGATCGCCATTCGCGGCGAGATCAGCGCGATTGAGGCTGGCGTGATGTCGCGGGAGGATAACGTCCTCAAGAACGCGCCCCACACCGCCGCGGCGGTCACCGCCTCCGCCTGGACGCATCCCTACCCGCGCCAACAGGCGGCGTTTCCATCGCCCGCGACGCGCGAGCACAAGTTCTGGCCGCCGGTGGGGCGCTTGAACAACGTTCTGGGGGACCGCAAACTGTTTTGTGCCTGCCCGCCCATCGAAAGCTACCAGACCTAGCGCGCCAGGCTTCGCCGCCGGGAGGTGTCCGTGACTTCCGAGACTCTGGACGAGCACAAGAAGCGCCTGTTGGCCCTGAAAGCGGCGCTCCTGGCCGCGGGAGACAATCCCATCGAGCCCGCGGAGGACGAGGGCGTCATCAGCAAGCCCGACGAGGACGCGCAACCTTTGGTCGAGATGAGCCAGGTGATCGCGTCCAGCCGCAACCGCGCGCGGACCCTGGAGCTCGATCGCATCCTGGCGGCGCTGGGGCGCCTGGAGCGAGAGCCCGATTCGTTCGGAGAGTGCATCGAATGCGGTGAAGACATCGCGCCGCGGCGGCTGCAACTGATGCCGTACGTCGAGCTGTGCGTCGAATGCCAGCAAGCGCGGGATCAGCCGCAAGGCCCGTCGGGTCGGCGCCACCTGCGCGATTTTCGCTGACGCGCCGCCGGCAAGGCCGGCCCCAGGTCGCCTTGGACCCGGGCCCACAAGTGGGGTAGACCTCGGCCCCCCATGAACTTTTCAGAGCTCAATCTGCATCCCACGGTGGCCGGCGCGCTGGCAAAGCGCGGGTACGACACAGCGACCTCCGTTCAGGCAGCCGTCTTGCACCCCGATGCGGCGGGACGCGATCTGTTGGTGTCGTCGCAGACGGGCTCGGGAAAGACCATCGCTTTCGGGGCGGCGCTGGCGGAGACGTTGCTGGCCCCCGAGGCGGCGCGCACCGGACCGCGCACGAATCCCCTGGCGTTGGTTGTCGTGCCGACCCGCGAGTTGGCTGTGCAGGTGCGCGAAGAGCTGGGTTGGCTGTTGCGGGATACGAAGCTGCGCCTGGCGTCGTTCACGGGCGGCACGCCGGTCACCGGCGATCTGCGGACGTTGCAAAAGGGGCTGGACGTCGCCATCGGAACCCCGGGGCGGCTGGTGGATCTGCTCAAGCGCCAGCGGCTGGAGCTGGCCGATATCCGGGTCGTGGTGCTGGACGAAGCGGACGAGATGTTGGACCTCGGCTTTCGCGAGGATCTTCAGACCCTGCTCCAGGCCGCTCCGGAGACCCGCCGCACGTTGCTGCTGTCAGCCACGATACCGTCCGAGATCCAGGCCCTGGCGCGGCGGTTCCAGAGGGATGCGTTGCGCATCGATCCGCGCAAGGAGGGGGATCCGGCGGCGCGCGGAGCCCACGGCGACATCGCCTTCGTCGCGCACCTGATCGCGGGCGCGGACCGGCTGGCCGTCGTGGTGAACATCCTGCGCGCGGCGGGGGACGGACGCGCCATCGTTTTTTGCACGACCCGCGAGGGCGTCTCGCGGCTGCACGCAGCCCTGGTGTCCCGCGGCTTCGCGGCGACGGCGATTTCAGGCGATCGCGCCCAGGCGGAGCGCGATCGCGCGCTCGCGCAGGTGCGCAAGGGCGACGCCAGGGTGCTGGTGGCCACCAACGTGGCGGCGCGCGGGCTGCATCTGCCCGACGTGGATCTGATCATTCACGCCGATCTTCCGCTGAACGCCGAGTCGCTCACCCACCGCAGCGGTCGGACCGGGCGCGCCGGTCGCAAGGGGACCGCGGTGGTGCTGGCCAGCCTGACCGAACGTCGCAAGGCGGAGCGCCTGCTCATGTCCGCCCGCGTGCCGGTGGTGTGGACCGCGCCGCCGTCGGCCGAGTCGATCACCGCGGCGGCCCGCGACCGGCTGGCCGAGGAGCTCTTGCGAGAGGTCGGGGAGGAAGCCGGCGCCGACGCCGGGGCCAGCCCCGACGATCCGGCAGCAGAGGAGATGGTCGCGCGGATGGAGACCTTGCTGCCAGCGCGCGAGATCGCGCGTCGGCTGCTCCTGCGCGAGCTGGTGAAGCTGCCCGTCGGCGAGCGCGTCCAGCTCGTGGCGGCCCCTGGGCCCGAGCGGCGCGATCGGTTCGCACCCGTCTCTGTTGCTGGTCCGGGTGCTGGTGCTGCTGGCGGCTTCGGTTCCGATCGCGGGGGCGGGCGCCGGCCAGGTCGCGAGGACTTCGCTCGCGAGGGGGTGCTGTTCCGACTGAACATCGGCGCCCAGGACAACGCCGATGTTCGCTGGCTGCTGCCGCTCATCTGCCGGCGCGGCGGCGTGATCAGCAAGGACGTGGGAGCCATCCGGATCGGGCCTCGCGAGACGGTCTTCGAGATCTCGGGCGATGCGGCGACCGACTTCGCGCTGTCGGCCGCGGAGCGAGATCCGCGCGCCCCCCATGTCCGCATCGAGCCGGCGCGTCCGGGCGCCGCGCAGCCGGGCATCGTCATCGTCGAGCCGCTGAGCTCGTCACCGTCCGAAAGCCAACCGCCGGTGAAGAATCGCGATGACGCGACGAAGCGCAAGGCCAAGGGCGAGGGCGAGGGCAAGGGCAAGGACAAGGACAAGGACAAGGNNAGACCAGATTCCCGGTCGAGCCGCCCGCTGCCGTCGCCTCACCCACCGGGCCCGTTCAGGATCCGCTGCCACGACGCGCCCCCCGGCAGGCTCTCGCCGGCGAGCGAGGAGAGCGGCCGGCACCGCACGCCCCCGTCGTCGAGATGAAGCGCGCTCCCCAC
>PMNO01000670.1:0-3679 GCA_003161835.1 Myxococcales bacterium
ACGAACGATTCCAGCCCGGCCTTCCCGCCCAAACGATCATAGAGGGACAGCACGCCGCCCGCTCCCGCCATACCGCCCATGCCACCCGTGCTGCCGCCGAGCCCGCTGCCACCATTGGCACCACCGGTCGCGGAGGGGGAGCCACCAGAGCCCGCGTCGGCCGTGTTGGCGGTCTTGCTGCTGCTGTCGCACCCGCTCATCGAGACGGCGTACGTCACAGCGAAGAGCGCCATGCAAGTCCGCGCCGAGCCTATTGATCTCTCCATTGTGTTTCTCCTGGGTTCCTGTGTTGTCCGGTAACTAAGTTGACGTGCCGTGATGCAGAGACCGGCCTCGAAGCTCCACCCACGCACTACGCGCTTTGGGGCCAAATGGATCTGTCGATCGAAGCAGTCGGCTCCAGATCCGCGTCTTCACGGGCGGAAGCTGGCGGTGGCCTTCAGCCGCTAGCGGAGGATTTTGCGACGCTGTAACGGGGACTTCAGGGGGAGCCGTGTGGAGCTACTGGTGGCAGCGTATCCCCCCGCCGAAGCGTGGGATATTTCAGGGGGCCGGGTTACATATTCTTCTTCGAATTTTGGGCGACTAACCCATCGCTCGACGAAGTGCCGGTAGACCTCACTCAGCCGACTCACCCGGCTCAACCGACTGCCGGCCCATCCATCACCCCGACGTACGCGGCTCCATCGTCGCTGTGGACTGGGCGCTCGCGGAGGTAGAAGGCGACCGTCGCTCCCTTTGCCAAGAGGCCGACCACGGTCAGTGCTCCATCGACCATCAACCTCAGCATGGGGAGATGCACCGGAGACGCCAGCCTGTTCATGTTGAGAGCAAGCACGGGACAAAGCACATAAAGCGCACTGCGAGGCCATGTCTGGCGAATCATCGAGAACCCGATTCGCAATGCGCGTCGCACCGATTTCGTGGTGAACGCCAATGCGGCTGGAACGAATGTGAGCGCGAAATCCATGATCACGACAAACGCCGTCATCGCGACACGGATTTGAGTCGGATGTGCTTTGACAGAACCGCCACCAAAAAGGATTGCAAGGACAACCACCAAGGAAATACCCGCAGTTCCAACCAACAGGCCAAGAGCGATAAAGCGGCCCGCGAATGCCTCCACCAAGGCGAACAGATGCCTCAGGGGGATCGGTGTNNTTCCCCGATACTTGGGAGAACATCAAGATGGGGAGCCACCAGAGCACAACGGGTACCAGCGCCACCGTGGGTTGACCGACCAGCGCGCGTGCCGCCGATAGGACATCAGCGACAAATCCGATCGCCGGTGGCTTGGAATCGTGAGTCACTTCGTCGACCTTCATGTCGTCACCCTTTCACGTCTGCTCGGCACCTTGAAGTTCCCAGGATTCCGTGGATACCCAGTCGCCGCGGTTTCTGGGCCGTTTCGAACTGCTCCGGGCTCACGCCGCCGAGGTGACTGTGGCGGCGGGTTCGATTGTAGAAGCTATCAAATACAGTCGGCGATGTCGTTCACGGCGAGATCACGATTCTTGTAGATCTGCTTCTTGACCCGTTCCTTCTTTAAACTGCTGAAGAAGGACTCTGCAACGGCATTGTCCCAGCAGTTGGCCCTTCAGCTCATTTCCATCGACCGAGAACCGGCCGGCCGCCCAACAGGATCGCTGACCACCACCAACCTTGGCATTCCCGCTCGGGATCGACGATCCAATAGTAGCGAACCTGGAATTTCGCGTATTCGCCGGCCTCTTCGATGCGATCGCGGCGACCATCGCGCGGGGTCGGGGAAACCTCAACGGCAATGTCGGGGGCCGCGCGGACCGGACCTCGCCGGGGTAGCGAACGCGCCCCGGGAAAGCAGTGTGGCCCTGTCCGTCCAGTTCCTCGGCTCCCATGCGCGTGATATGAATCAAGCGTTGCCATGGGATTGGATGTGGGAAATACGACGGTTGCGGCAACGAGCTCCGCGGCACGGACCGCCGTAGGCCCCGCTCTGGCGCTCGCCTGGTTGTTCCCGCGGCCGTCCGAGCCGGCGGTACCACTGCGCTGGGATGGGCGNNTGAAATGCGGCGATGTCGTGCGTATTGGGGGATGGATCGGGGTGGTGACGGACGCGCCCGGTGCCTTCGAAGAGATCGCGCCCGGATTGTGGGGAGGCGCCGTCCTGCAGGAGGCCCTGGCGCCTCTGCGACGCGCGGCACCAAGCGATCTGCCCGTGATCATCGAGGGCGAAACCGGCACCGGCAAGGAAGTGGTTGCGCGCAGCATCCACAAATGGAGCGGGCGGGCGGGACCCTTCGTCGGGGTCAACTGCGCGGCACTCCCGGAGGCCCTCGCCGAGGGCGAGCTGTTCGGCTACCGGCGGGGTGCCTTCAGTGGGGCGGACAAGGCGAGCCCGGGATTCTTCCGCAGCGCCGATGGCGGAACGCTGTTGCTTGACGAGGTGACGGATCTGCCTTTGTCGCTGCAAGCGAAACTGCTGCGTGTCCTGGAGGAGCACGAGGTGCAGCCGCTGGGAGAGCCACGGCCGATACCAATCGACGTGCGTGTGGTGGTCGCGGGTCAGGTCTCGCTGTTGGAGGCCTCGCGCCAGGGCCGGTTCCGCCCGGATCTGCTGGCCCGGCTCGACGGCGTGACGATGAAGCTGCCGCCGCTGCGCAGCNNTTGCTGGCTCGACGGCTCGTGGTTCTCCACGGCGGCGATTCGACCTTGCGGGCGTCTCACCTGCCGGAGCGAATCGGAGACCCGTCGGCTTCGCGCGCGCCCGTCGAGAGTGCGGCCGCGAAATCCATCGCCGCCGGCCCGTCGGCCCCCGCCGTATCCGTGGGTCCAGCCGAGCCGGTGGAGCTTCCCGCGTTGGTCGCGGCGCTGCGCGCATCGGGTGGCAACGTCGCCCGCGCGGCGGCGATGCTCGGCGTCACGCGGCAGCGGGCCTATCGCCTGATGGACGGCAAGGCCATCGATCTCGAAGCGCTGCGCAACCCGGAGCCAGGGGCAATACAGGAACAAGAGCGCGAGCAAGGGCAAGAACGAAGAGACGGTGGACGGCGGTGACCACCGCCCTGCCCCAGACCACGCGTGTCGGCGAGTTCGTGGGGGGCAAGTACCTCATCGTGCGGATGCTTGCCGAGGGCGGGATGGGGATCGTCTACGAGGCGCAGCACACCGTGGTCAAGCGACGCTTCGCGGTCAAATTCCTGCGCCCCGACCTGGCGCCGCGACGCGAAATCTTGACCCGATTTCACCGCGAGGCGCAGGCGGCCGGCGCGCTCGAGAGCGAGAACATCGCCGCCGCCGTCGACTTCGGCATCCTGAGCGACGGCACGCCCTACATCGTGATGGAGTACCTNNCCCGAGAACCTGTTCGTGTGCCGGCGCGACGACGGGACCGATCTGCTCAAGATTCTCGATTTTGGCATCGCGAAGCTCGAACAGATCGAGACCAACAACGCCGCCACGCGCACCGGGACCATCCTCGGAACCCCCGCGTACATGTCCCCCGAGCAAGCGCGCGGCGAAAAGACGATCGACCACAGGACCGATGTCTACGGCCTGGCCGCGATCCTCTTCGAGATGCTCTCAGGGAAGAAGCCGCATCCCGGCGATTCGCACAACGCAATCCTGCATCACATATCGACACAGCCCGCGGTGCCTCTTCACTCCGTTCAACCCGACCTGCCCGCGCCGCTGGCGGAGG
>PMNO01000670.1:3734-6803 GCA_003161835.1 Myxococcales bacterium
CCGCGTCGATGGCCGCGGGCGGGCTTGGTCGTCGTACTGGTCGGCGCTGGGCTTGCCGCGACCGTGCTCGCGGTGACGATCGGGTTCGGCGGCGGCATTGGCAAAGGCAAGGACAAGCCCTTTGGCAACACTGTGGTTCCCGGTTCGCCCGCATCGGCGCTCCGGACGATGGGCGATCGCACCTTGCCCAAGGAGAGCCGATTCTTCGTGCCCGCGCCGATGCCTGGCGCGGTCCAGCAAATAGCGGACTTGATCAAGCAGAAGGCGTTCGGGGACGCCGCCCCCCTCACGGCGATGCAGGCGACGCCGCAGGGCATCTGGCTGACCGGCGGAACGCCTGAAGATGTGCGCGCCGCGGTACAGAACGTGATCGTCCGCGCGGCTCCCGACCAACGGGTGCCGATTCTGGTGGCGAACAACATCCCGTTCCGCGACTGCGCGCAGTACTCGGCCGGCGGGGCCACGAACGCCGCTGCTTACGAAGCGTGGATCGACGGGTTCGCAAGCGGAATAGGCAACGGCCGGGCCGTGGTGATCCTCGAGCCCGACAGCCTGGGCATCATTCCCTACAACACCACGCTCCAGGGCGAATCGGATTGGTGCAAGCCNNGGCTGGCTGAGCGTGGGCGAGATTGCCAGTCACCTGGTCAAGGCGGGGGTCCGCCGCGCGCAGGGATTCTTCGTCAACGTGGCAAATTTTCAGCCGACGGCGCAGTCGATCGAATACGCGACCTGGATCTCGAAGTGCATCCACTACGCGAACAATGCCGCCGACGGGGGACGACGGCTCGGCCGGTACGGCGATTGCGCCAGCCAGTTTGGTCCGAGCGGTCCGAAGCCCTATAGCGAGTGGCGGCAGACCGAGAAGTGGTATGTGGACAACGTCGATCGCGCGCCCAATCCGTCATCGGGAACATCGGGACCATCGTCGCTGACCCACTTCGTGATCGACACCAGCCGCAANNATCGCCGGCGGCGCGCGCGCGTGGGACTACGCTCGCTACAACCCCTGGGGTTTGGCGGGAGTCGCACAGAAGCATTTCGATCCGCTGTGGGGCACGGTGGACCCCGCCGCCGGTGAGTGGTTCGCGGAGCACGCGTTGCAACTGGCGCGGAACGCGAATCCGCCTTTGCAGGCCTCCGGCGCGCTGGCGGCCACGCCGTCGGCCAGCGGCGGCGAGGGCGGGCCCGTCAACGACGCCGTTCACGGCAACAAAGCCAGCGCACGTCCGGGTCGCCCCCAGGTTTCCCTAATCCTCGGGCTTGAAAACCCGACCAGCGCTACCCCGGGCGCGCTTGCGCAAACGCATTCCGGACGTCCAACCGGACGTACCGCCGCAACGCATTCCGGACGTCCAGCCGAACGTGCCGCCGAACGCCCCATGCCTTCGCCGGCGCGGCCCCGCAGTTCCGAGGAACCAAGCGCGACCCGGTGGCCCGAAACCCGCCAGGCCCGCATAACCTTCGACCCGAACAACCCGTACGGCAATTGACGTGGCATGCAACGTGCTGGTTGAGAAGAAGCGCATGCGTGTGCCTCACCTTCCGTGGATCGTTTTGTTTCTCCTGCTCCACTTGACCGCCGTCACCGGCTGGTCGTCCGCCGCAAAAGCGGCTGACGCTCCGGGCGGGGGCCCGCGAGAAGAAGCAACGCAAGAAGCCCGAGAGGTTGCGCGCGTGCACTTCGCCAAGGGACTCGAGCGGGCCGGCCAGTCCGACTACGAGGGGGCGCTGCGCGAATTCACCGAGGCCTACTCGCTGAGTCCGCACTTCGCCGTTCTGTACAACATCGGTCAGTCGCAGATCGCGCTCGGCCGCCCGCTGGAGGCGGTTGAAACCCTGTCGAAGTACCTGCGCGATGGTCAGGAACAGGTTCCGTCGGACCGGCGGCTGCAGGTGGAGGCGCAGGTCCAGCTGCTGCAGTTTCTCTTCGCCGAGTTGACCATCACCACCGATCGGCCGGGGGCGCTCATCTTCATCGATGGCCGCGAGGTCGGCCGCACGCCGCTCTATCAGTCCGTTCGGCTGGCGGCAGGAACGCACACGGTGTCCGCCGTCGTGCAAGGGATGCCCCCGATCNNTGCCCGCCTCGCCGACGGAGGCGGCCAAGGCGGCGGGAGCACGACCACCGACGGCGAATGCGCTCCCTGCTTCTGGTGTCCTCGCGTCCGCCGGGGCGCCCGCTGGCTCGGGGCCCGATGGCGTGAGCGCTTCCTCCGTGCCCCTGCTCGTGGACCAGCAGGCGACGTCCGGCACGACAGGCCGTTGGCGTGCCCTGCCGGCTCTGGCATACGCCGCGGTCGGAATTGGCGCGGTCCTGGGCGGAACGGCGCTGACCGTGTACCTCCGGAACCGAGGGCGATATCAGGACTGGCAAGACAAAGATGCGGCGCTCAAGAACGACAAGGGCGCCATCGACTTCTACGCCCGTCAGATGGCGAACAATCAGCTCGCGGATTCGCTCACCGGGGACAACCATCTCATCGCGGGACTCTCCATTGCGGGGGGTGCGCTCATCGCCGGAGGGTTGACTCTCTTGATCCACGACCGGCTGCAAGGTGGGCGGCATGAGCGGGAACACACTGATGCGGATGTCCCTGACGGGGGATTCAGCCTGGGTTGGAGCTGGCAAGGGCCTTCGTCGGGCAGCCTTTTCTGGAGCGCCGCATGGTAGCCCCTCCCGCGGGTCCGGGCACGCCTGGGCGCGCACGGCAGATGAAGGCGGCGGTGGCGCGAGTGATCGGATTCCTGTTACCCCTGCTCGCCCTTTCGGGCTGCTTCGACGTGAAACAGGTCGATCCAGGATCACGAAACTTCCCCATCGACGACTTCGATGACGGCGATCCGCTCCCCACCACCCCATTGTTTCGCCGGTGGTGGTGCGTAACCTTCAACCCGCCTGTCGGCGAAGATCCCGGGCAGACCGTGACTTGCGATCTGGAGGACGGAAACAAGAGTCCGCACGCGCTCTTTGCGGCATTCACGCTGCACGACCCACCCGACAACAAGCCGAACTTCGGGGGGGCGGGCCTCCTGACAACTGCCGACGAGCCCGTGGATTTCAGGGGC
>PMNO01000337.1:0-1910 GCA_003161835.1 Myxococcales bacterium
CCGCTTGCATCTGGATCGGCGGGTCCTGATCTCGGAGAATCGCACCATCGTCTTCGGGTGACCCGGCCCGCGCGCAACGGGCGCCAGATGCGGTCCGCCGGGCACACGCCATCGAGTCAAAGCACGTCGGTGCCGCTGCCCGCGCTGCGGCCTCCATCGACCATGACCACGCTGCCCGTGATGTACGAAGCGCCGCACAAGAAGCGCACCGCGCCCGCGACATCGGCCGGCCGTCCCACTCGGCGGAGCGGAATGCGAGACAGCACCCGCGCCCGGTCGGCTGCCGGATAGTCCGCGGGAAAGGCCACCGTACCCGGCGCCACCCCACAGACCCGCACCCGGGGCGCCAGTTCCAGGGCCAAGACGCGGGTGACCATCGCCAAACCGGCCTTGGCGGCGGCGTAGTGAGCGTAGCCTGTCCAGGCATGAAACGCGGCCACGTCCAGGATGTTCACGATGACCCCCCGCCGACGGCGCAGCTCCGGCGCCGCGGCTTGCGCCAGTCGGAACGGCGCCTCGAGGTTCAGCGCCAGCATATCGTTCCACGCCTGGCCGTCGATCTGCTCGAACGGCCGCCGGTCGAAACCGGCGGCGCTACACACGAGCACGTCGAGCCGTCCGGCCCAGGCCGTCACGGCGTGCACCAGGGCCGTGGCGGCGTCGGCCGCGCGGAGGTCGGCGGAGAAAATGCGCGCGCGTCCCCCGGCCGCGCGAATCGCGCGTTCGGTGGCGCGGGCGCCGTTGCCGGAACGTGCGTAGTGAACGGCCACCGTGGCCCCAGCCCGCCCCAGTTCCTCGGCGATCGCGCGACCCACCCGCACCCCGGCGCCNNCAGCATAGCGGAAATGCGCGTGCCCGGCCGCGCGCTCCTGGGCGACAGCGTTGGGCGTCCGTGGGGGGGTGTTGTAAGGTACTGCGATGGCACGGCGGCACTATACGGTGGCGGAAGTGGAAAACCTCATTCCGCGGCTGGAGGGAATCTTCACGCAGATTCTTCAGCTGCGGGTGGGACTGCGAGCGATCGAGCAGAAGCTGGAGCGCGCCGGCGTGACTGTCGAGCAGGATGAGGAAGGTGAAGACGACTTGCCGGCCGCACCCCGCGCGCCACAGCCCCCCGAAACGCCGGACATCCGGCACGCGCGCGCCGTTTTTCGCGGATTTTATGAGGCCTTGTCTGATGGGTTGGAACAGATTCGCGCCATAGGTGGCGAAGTGAAGGACCTGGACATGGGCCTGGTGGATTTTCCGGGACGGCGTGGGGCGGAAGACATCCTTCTGTGCTGGCGTCTGGGCGAAAAGCGGATCGAGTATTGGCATCCGGTGGACGGCGGATTCGCCAACCGCCGTCCGCTCGATGAACGGATTCCCCGGACGCCATCGCGACTGGACTGACACATGGCGGGCCGCCAACCAGACGATGCCGCGCTGGCCGCTGCGACCGACGCCTTCTTGCGCGCGTGCGGACTGGACCCCGCGGCCGAATCTGACCTGCTGCAGACCCCGGAGCGGGTGGCCAAGTTGTGGCGGTCCGAATTCCTGGCTGGGTACGCGATGCAGCCCGCCGTTATATTGGGCGATCCCGTCACCGGCGAGGTCGATCCCGACGTGGTGGTGGTGGGCGGGCTCCGGTTTCATTCCATGTGTCCGCATCACTTGTTGCCCTATCGGGGCATCGCCCACGTCGCGTACATCCCGGACGGAAAGCTGGTCGGGTTCGGGCGTCTGGCCGAGCTGGTCGATTGTTTCACCAAGCGCCTGACCTTGCAGGAGCGCGCCACTTGTCAGATAGCCGAGGCCCTGCGCACCCACCTGGGCGCGAAGGGCGCAGGATGCGTGATCGAGGCCGAACAGTTGTGCCTGGCGCTTCCCGGCGAGAAGCACGATGCATCGGGCGTGGTGACCAGCGCCTT
>PMNO01000337.1:1979-3697 GCA_003161835.1 Myxococcales bacterium
GACATCGTCGTGAACAACGCGGGAATCGTCGTGCGCGCGGAGTTGGACGTGATGCAGGAATCGGACTGGGATGACGTCGTGGATTCCAATTTGAAGGGAACATTCCTCATCTCGCGGGCATTCTTGCCCGAGATGCGGGCACGGCGCCGGGGTAGCTTGATCAACGTCGCTTCCATCTCGGGGCGTCTGGGCACCTCCGGGCTGACCGCCTATTGCGCCGCCAAGCACGGCGTGGTCGGCCTGACGCGTGCGCTGGCCGAGGAGGTGCGTCCGGACGGTCTATCCGTCAATGCCATCTGCCCGGGCTCCGTCGATACGGAGATGCTGCGCGTGGGGATGCCGGGTGCCCAGCCCCGCATGAGTCCGGAGGATATCGCGCGCGTGGCCTTGTTCTTGGCCGCCGACGCGCCGGCGGCTCTGACCGGATCCTGCGTCGACGTTTTCGGATGAGGAGGCCTCTCGTGTCACAACCCCCATCACAACCCCCGGAGCCACCCCCGCCGCCACCTTCCGACTCCGCCGCGGACCGGGCCTTGCGAGAGGCGCTGGGCCGATTGCCCTTGTTCCCGCTTCCGGGCGTCGTCTTGTTTCCGCACGCGCTTTTGCCGCTGCACATTTTCGAGGAGCGGTACAAGAAGATGGCGCGGGATCTGCTGTCGGCGCACCGTCATCTGGCGGTCGCGATGCTCGAATCGCCGGAGGATGGCCGGGCGTCGGGGCGTCCCCCGGTACGTCCCATCATGGGCGTCGGAGAGGTGGTGGTGGCGCACGAGCTGCCCGACGGTCGATTCAACATGGTGGTGCGCGGACGGGTCCGGGTGCAACTGGAGCAGGAATTGCCGTCGGACGAGCCCTACCGCCTCATCAGCGCCAGTGTGCGGGCGGATCTGCCGATCGCGAACGCGGGTGAGCTGTCCGACGCCGATCAATCCCTGCGCGCCTTGGTTGGCCGTCTGGCCGAGAAGATTCCCGAGGGCGGCGAATTGCTGAGGCAGTTGCTGGCGTCTCAGACGGCTGCCCATGAGCTGTCCGATGCCCTGGCGGCGGCGTTGGTCGTCGACCCGCACAAGCGCCAACGTCTGCTGGAAACGCGCGACGGCTTGCGCCGGATCGAGATCGTCACCGCGGAGGTCGTGGCCATGATCGGCCGCGTCGGTTCCACCGAACCCGCGAACTGATAGCCGACGGGTGGTGACTTACTGAGCCGCGTTGGCTGTCGCGACTCCCGTGACGTCCTGGCACATGCCGTTGAGCAGGGTGCCCGAAGAAACGCATTTGGCGCCCGAAGTCACCGGACACAAGGGCAGAGGACACTTGCGGATGATGTTTTCGCAGCCGGCTGCGGTCCATTTGTCGGAAATCTGGTTCAGGCCCTTGTCGTCGTCGACGTACGTCATGCATTCCTTGGGACAGCCAAGCGCGCGGGGGACCTGCACGTTGCAGGTGGCGCGCAACAGGCCCGCGCACATCTTGGCGTTGGACATTTCTTTTTCGTAGTCCGCCGCGATTTGGTCGCAGGTGGCCTGCGTGCCGCCGCCCGTGCCGCTGACACCACCGGTTCCGGTGACAGTGCCGCCGCCCGAGCCGACCGCGCCGCCGCATCAACGCTGCGCCAGCAGGCGCCGGTCTGCTCCGCGCCGGCCGCGCCGGCGGCGCTCTTGGCGGCAACCATGAAGCCGTCGATCGGGGCGTCGAGCGCCTTCTCGGCGTCGAACGCG
>PMNO01000472.1:0-3378 GCA_003161835.1 Myxococcales bacterium
GTGGATCGTGAATCTCTATCCGGCCGGCACCGGCTGCCGTCAACGCTAAGCCCGAACGCTGATGGTCGCGTCGGGAGGTAGCGGTCGTTGCGTCTGGGCGGAGGATCCCGCCGTCTCGATCAAACGCACCGCGGCGGCTCCTTCGACGCGCTGTTGATCGGTCGCGCGTCGGGCCATGCTCGCCGCATACGCCGCGCTCGTATCACTCGAAATCCCGCAGGAAGGCGTTGGGTCCACGGACAAGCCATCGGGTGAAAGCGACGAATCCTTTAGGCCGGGGGACGTGCCCACATGGCCCGCAATCGGGCCGCCACGTCGACGCGGGGCGTGGCGGGGTCGGGGGCCATGAGCTCCGTGAGCCCGCCTGGAGTGGCGGGCGGAGCAGCGCGCTCGAATCGATCCAAGATTTCGTCGGGAATGAACCGGGTGCGCGGCACGAATACGTGCCTGTCACCGTAACGGCGCTGCTGACGAATAAAGAACCTGAGAGGATGAATCAGGGTCAGTTCGTTCTTCGCGCGCGTCATGGCCACGTACAGGAGGCGCCGCTCCTCTTCGACCTGGGCCGCCTGTCCCGTCGCCAGGTCCGACGGCAAGCATCCGTCGGCCACGCTGAGCAGGAACACGGTGTCCCATTCCTGGCCCTTGGCGGAATGAATCGTCGAGAGGATCAGGTAGTCCTCGTCGAGGTGCGGGGGCCCGGCCTCGGCGCCCGTGGCCTGAGGCGGATCCAACGTCAGATCCGAAAGGAATCGTTCGCGCGACGGGGACGCCGCGGCCAGTTGTTCCAGCTGTTCCAGATCCCCCAGCCGCACCCGCGCGTCGTCGTAGATGCGTTCCAGGTGTGGTTGGTACCAGCGGCGCACGAGNNCGAATTTGGCCAGCGCCGCGGCCAGCGCGAAGTCTTCACCCTCGATGTGCCGCGCCAGCGCGTCGGCCGCACGCGGTCCAATCCCCGGCAGAAGTTGCGCAACGCGGAAAGCCGCCAGGCCATCGCGGGGATTCTGGGCCCAACGCAGACAGGCCAGCGCATCCTTGACGTGGGCCGCCTCCAGAAACCGCAAGCCCCCGAACTTGACGAAGGGAATATTGCGCCGGCCGAGCTCGACTTCCAGCGCGTCGCTGTGATGAGCGGTGCGAAACAAGACCGCCTGCTGGCGCAGCGCCACCCCCGCCTCGCGCCGTTCGAGGATGCGCCCGACGACGT
The DNA here is from genome assembly GCA_003161835.1 of Myxococcales bacterium. GTDB lineage: Bacteria > Myxococcota_A > Polyangia > Fen-1088 > Fen-1088 > FEN-1088. The sequence continues at coordinate 1,208 of PMNO01000472.1, forward strand.
AGTCGACCTGCGCGGCCTCGTCGGCGACCGTGACCAGCCTGGGCTTATCCCCGCCCCGCCGCGCCGTGAATAGGTGCTTGGCATGGCGCGCGGTTCGTGGCGCCAATGCCATCACCGCGTTGGCGGCTTCCAGAATGGGATCGGTCGAACGATAGTTCTGCTCGAGCGCGAGCACGGCGGCCGGGGGATCGTACAAGCGGGGAAATTCCAGGATGTTGTCGACGTTGGCGGCGCGAAAACTGTAGATGGCCTGGGCGTCGTCTCCCACCACCGTGACTCCCCGTCCGTTCGGTTTCAGGCGACGCAGAATCTCCGCCTGTAGCGTGTTGGTGTCTTGATACTCGTCGACCAGCACGTGGTCGAACCGCGCGCCGATGCGACTGCCGAGCGCATCGTCCGCCATGGCGTGGTACCAGTANNTCTTCCAGGCAACCCCGCAAGGGCGCTTGCTGGCTGACCGCGTGCGAATAGATGGACAGGCAGGTGCCCTTGCGCGGAAACCGCCGGTCGGTGCGTGCCAGCCCCAGATCGTATCGTGCGCGGTCGATGAGGTCGGCGGAGTCTTCTCGATCGAGCAACGTGAACGCCGGATCCAGCCCGACCGCACCGGCGTGATCCCGCAACAACCGGTTGGCGATCGCGTGAAACGTCCCGGCCCAATCCAGGCGGGTCGGGCCGCCCGTGCTGCCCCGCCCATCGACGAGACGCGTGACCCGCCGGACCATTTCCTGGGCCGCGCGACGAGAGAATGTCAGGAGCAACACCCGGCGCGGATCGGCGCCGCGAGCAATGAGCGCCGCGACCCTATGAGCCAGGGTCTGGGTCTTCCCGGTGCCGGCACCGGCAATGATCAAAAGGGGTCGATCGTCAGCGTCGACGGCGCATTGCTGTTCGGCATTGAGCGACTGGCCCATCACCTGGACTATACATCCGTTCAGCCATCGGCCAAATTCTGATCCGTGGTAGTCCTAGGGCGCGACCGTCCCGCCGCTCACGACCGCCCGAACCGCAAACAGCAATTGATCCGGATCGTAGGGTTTGCGGACCAGCTCCAGCCCGGTCTCGCGCAACAGGTCGGCCACGTTGGTGCCAGCCGAGTATCCGCTCGACAGCAAGATGCGCACATCGGGACGCACCGATCGCAGGCGGGCGACGATNNTCCGTTTTCGGCGGTCAACACACGATAGCCGGCCTTGCGTAAGATACGCGCGGCTACCGCCCGGACGGCGGCGTCATCCTCGGCGACGAGGACGCATTCCTCGCCTGTGCTCCTGGGAACCGCCCCGACCAGCTTGTTCCCCACCGCCGTGGCCATCCGTTCTACCGCCGGCAAGTACACCTTGAACGACGTGCCCACCCCCGGCTCGCTGTAGCAATTCAACATGCCCCCGTGCTGTCGGACGATGCCGTAGGCCACCGCGAGGCCCAGCCCGGTTCCGTTGTCGGGCGTCTTGGTGGTGAAGAAAGGCTCGAAGATGTGCTCGAGCACGTCGCGTGAAATCCCCACTCCGGTGTCCGTCACGGTCGTCAAGACGTAGCGCCCCGGTTTCGCCCACGGATGGGTCGCCACGTAGCTGCCATTGACCAGCACCTGTTCCGTCTCCAACGTCAACCGCCCCCCGTTCGGCATGGCGTCGCGCGCGTTGATGCACAGATTCATGAAGACCTGATCGATCTGGGACCCATCCCCCTCGATGAGGGGCAACCGCGCGGCCTCGATGACATCCACTTGAATCGTTTCCGGCAGAACGCGGCGAACCAGACGCAGCAGATCGGAAAGTTGGCTGTTCATGTCCAGCCTCTTGAGATTCAGAGGCTGCTGGCGGCCCATGGCCAGCAGCTTCAACGTCAGATCCCGCCCCCGGAGAGCCGCTTCCACGATGGTCTGCATTTCCTCGCGAACCGCTTCATCGACGCTGCGTTCTCGCGCCAGGCCTGCGCAAGACAAGATCACGGTCAGGAGATTGTTGAAGTCGTGGGCGACGCCGCCGGTGAGCTGGCCNNGCCTCGACGAAGCGCATGCGCGCGATCGCCACCGTGATCTGTCCGGTCATCGCCATCAGATGCTCGAGCTGGTCGGGGGTCGGCACTCGGCAGCCTTCGTCGCCGAACGTTCCCACTCCGAGCACGCCGAAGGGCTTGTCCACCAATCGCAAAGGGATGTTGATCAA
>PMNO01000472.1:3444-3598 GCA_003161835.1 Myxococcales bacterium
ATGATCACGGGCCCGTCGCTCCACACCAGTTGCTCCAGGAATGAATCGCCCCGCACCCTCAAGGTTGGCGCGACCTCCCAGGCCACCTCGCGCCGATCACCGGAAAAATCAATCAGCCGCAGTTCGTCCACGTCGTTCTGATCGGCGACCATCA
>PMNO01000472.1:3732-8302 GCA_003161835.1 Myxococcales bacterium
CCCCGGAAGACGTTGACAACCGCGATCGAGCCGCGAAGGATTCTGAACAGGAAAGGAAATTGTGACTCATGTACCCCACCAAGAACGACATCTCCGAATCCACGCGCTCCAAGATGGTTGAGCTCCTCAACGCCCGCCTGGCCGATGCCATCGACCTTCAAACCCAGTGCAAGCAAGCCCACTGGAACGTCAAGGGTCCAGACTTCATCGCCCTGCACGAGCTCTTCGACAAGGTCAACGAGGCAGTCGAGGAATATGTGGACGACATCGCCGAGCGCGCCGTTCAGCTGGGTGGCGTCGCCGAAGGCACCGCCCGTTCGGTGGCCAAGCGCTCCACCCTGCACGAGTACGCGGCGAAGACCGGCGCCGGGCGCGATCACGTCGAAGCCTTGTCAACGGCGCTGGCGGCGTTCGGCAAGCCGATCCGGGAAGCCATCGAGAAGAGCAGCGAGATCGGGGACGCCGATACCGCCGACCTCTTCACGGAGGTCTCGCGCGGGGTGGACAAATGGCTCTGGTTCGTGGAGGCGCATCTGCAGGCCGAGCGGTAGAGCCGTAAGGCGGTAAAGCGACAGAGCCACGGATCGACGCGCGGCGAGGAACCCGTCAAGCGGGGTTCCCACCGCGGCGCCAGGATAGGCGTACCATCGCGGGGAGAACCAGCAAGCTGACGACCGTCGACACGCTCAATCCACCGACNNCAGCGTCGCGATCGTGGTCATCAGGATCGGGCGCACCCGTTGCTCGCCCGCGTGCAGCAGGGCGTCGTCGACGCTCAGGCCGCTCTCACGCGATGACTCGAACTGTTCCAGGAGCAGGATTCCGTTCTTCACGACCAACCCCACCAACAGCACGCACCCCATCAACGACGACGCGTTCAGAGGCACGGCCGTGATCCACAAGGTGATCAATGCCCCGACGATGGCGAGCGGCGCGGTGGCCAGGACCAAAATCCCGTGGCGGAGGTTGCGAAATTGGGCCACCAGGACCACCAGCACCGCGAGCAGCCCGAACCCAAGTACGACTCCCAGATCCGCGAAGGCTTGCCCCTGGCTTTCAGCCTGGCCGCCAAATTCGAGGCGGTAGCCTTCCGGTAGCCGCAGCCCCCGCAGCCGATCCCGGACATCGCGCATGATCGAGCTCAGGTCGCGATCCTCGTGATCGCCCGTGACGATCGCGACCCCCCGTAGATTTTCGCGTATCAACACCGTGGGAACTCCCACGCGTTCCAGCGGTGCCAGCGCCGCGATCGGGATCGCGCCGGTGGGGGCCCACGCCAGCGACAAATGCGCGACGGCGTTGGGATCGAAGCGAATCTCGTCCGGATAGCGGACCCGCACGTTGATGGGCCTGTCGGCGCGGCGAAACACGGCCGCGATGGTGCCGCGCAGGCACGTCTCCAGATCGGCGGCCACGTCAGCGGCGGTTCGGCCGAAACGCGCCGCCTGACTCGGATCGATGCGAAAGCGCAGCTCGGGGGATTCGTCCTCGAACCCCGGATACAGATCGACCAGGCCGGGGACATCGTGGATGCGCGCCACGATCTGGGCCGCGAGGCCGTGCAGCACGCCCGTGTCGTCGCCGAAGACCTTGATCTCCATCGGCCGTGGCGTCCCCGACAGATCGTTGAGAACGTCTTGCAGCACCTGGACAAACTCGGTGCGGGCTTCCGGAACGTCGCGCGCGACCGCGGCNNGCGCGCAGGGCGGCCTCGATCTTGCGGGCCACGGCATCGGTTTGATTCAGGGACGTGCCGGCCGGCAGGAAGTAGTCGAGGACAAATGCGCCCTCGTCCATGCTGGGTAGAAAACCGCTCGGGACGTTGCGCAGCGCGAAGCCCCCCGACACGACCAAGGCCGCAGCGGCCACCACCAAGACGCCCGGCCGGCGCAGAGCGTGGCGGAGCACGCCGACATAGGCGCTGGCCAGACGTTGCGCGCGGCGCCGGGGGGAAGGCGGGCGTAGCCAGCGTGCGGCGAGCATCGGGACCAACGTCACCGATACGATCAGCGACAGAATCACCGAGGCACCCAAGGTGATCGCGAGCGCGGTGAAAAAATGGCCCACCACGCCTTGCAGCCAGATCAGGGGCAACAGGACCACCACCGTGGTGGCCGTGGTTCCGATCAGCGCCGCGAGGAGCGCGCGCGGGCCCGACACGGCGGCGTCCCGCGCGGTTTCACCCTCATCCAGGCGGCGCCCGATCGATTCGATGACCACGATCGCGTCGTCGATGACGAGACCGATCGCCACCGCCAGGCCGCCCAGGGACATCAGGTTCAGGCTCTGTCCCACGGCGGCCGCGCACAGCAGGCTGACGGCCAGGGTGACCGGCACCGCCACCGCCGCGATCAGGCCCGCGCGCACGTCCCGCAAGAACAAACCGATGACCAGGACGCACAGCGCGATTCCGATCAAGATGGCGTCGCGCACCGAGCGCATGGATTCGCGCACCAGCAGCGCCTGATCGTAGACGGGTTCGAGGCGCACGCCGGGCGGAAAGCTGGACGCCGCCACGTCCCGCGCAATCGCGATGGCGCGGCCCACGACGTCGGGCGTGCTGGCGCCAGGAAGACGGCTGACGCTGATCAACACGGTCTCCCCGTGTGGTCCCCCCACCCGCAACAGGCGGTCTTCGGCGCCATCGAAGACGCGCGCAATCGCCGACAAGGGGATGGAGGTCCCGTCCGCGGCGGTGGCGACGGGAATCCGTTCGATGTCGGCCAGCGCTCGCGGCTCCGCCGACGCCATCACCGTCACCAGCTCGCGGGCCTCGTCGTAGCGTCCCACCGCCTGCAGCACCGTCGACGCCCGGAGCCGCTCCGCGACCTCGGCCGGGCGCAGGTGCAGGCCGGCGACCCGCTGGGGATCGAGCACGACTTCGATTTCGCGCACGTCGCCGCCCAGAACTTCGATGCGGCCGACGCCGTGGATCCGGGACAGGGCCGGACGCAGCACCAGATCGCCGAGCTCACGCAGGCGCCGCGGATCGACGTCGCCCGAAAGATTGAACGTGACGACCGGAAACGACGTGGTGGTCAACCGTTCCACCGCGATCTCCGTGGACGCGGGCAGGTCGACGCGGGCCTCGGCCACACGCGATTCGGTCATCTGCAAGGCCCGCCACATGTCCGTCCCCGGCGAGAATTGCAGGGCCAGCTCGACCGAGCCGCGAATCGTCCGCGACCGGATTCGTTCCACCCCCATCACCGTGGCCAGCGCATTTTCGAGCGGCCGCGCAAGAGACTTTTGCGCCTCCTGCGGGGGCACGTCCCGCTCGCGCGCCACGACCACGATGCGGGGGAACTCGATCTCGGGGTAAATGCCGCTCGGCAAGCGCGCGCTGGCAAACACTCCCCCCGCGGCCAGCGCCAGCGTCGCGATCAACACCAGCCCGTATTCGAAGGGATAGGATGTCGGCCGGTACAGTGAAGTCAACAGCACGGGAACACAAACCACTGCGATGAGCAGAACAGTTGCCGGTTGAAACGCTGCCAACAAAAGCATTCGACGCTTCTCGCGCGCGCTCATCAGCAGCAAAAGCAAAGCACACGCAATGAGCAAACCGATTGGCAGAAGCCGTATCGCGTCGCCCCGGTTTACGCAATATTGCACAAACGAAAGAAAGAATGTGCCCGATAGCCCGCCGATGGCCACGCGGTCGCCCGCATCCCAGGACTGCGCGAGAAACGACGATGGCTCGTCCGCCGGGTGAACCGCTATTTGGGAATTTGTCATTTTCGAAGGCCAAGCTCCGGCAGCCGGAACATGGAAGCGCCGAAATCTCCCGCGTTTTCACTTAGTGTGGTGAACGAGCGGCTCAGGACGTACCAGCCAACCACGATGTCGATAGCCAGCAGTGCGATGGCCGCGCCGCTAATCCCGAAATAAGGCATCAGCCAGCGCGCGATAAACAAAGAGGCCAGCGTTCCGACCAGATAAACAGCCGCGACGCGTTCGTGCGTATTCGAAGCGACCGTAACCACTGAACTGGTGTACCAGAACGAATTCGCCAGAATCACCAGCAGCAGCCAGTGAAAAGCGGGCAGGTCCATCGCGATGCGTCCGTGCGTCCAAATGGAAACGATGCGGTCCCCAAAGAAATACAGGAAGATCACGGTTCCGATCGAAGACCACAACGATGCCTGGCAGGCCACTCGATGCAGCTTGCGCGCCAGCGCCCAATTCTGCTCCCCGTAGGCCGCGGACAATTCCGGCCAAACGCTATTCTTGACAGCTTCCATAAGCTGGAATCCGAATCGCGTCAGAGTGCGCATGGTGGAAAATGTGGCGACGGCAATCGGTCCCAGAACAGCCGAGATGACCAGCACCATTCCTTGAAGGCTCAGCACGCTTCCGGCAGGGAAAGCGATATAAGCAATGGCCGGCACGGCCAGCGCCTTGGTGCATTTCACCGTGGCGTGGCTCCAGCCAAAACGTAGCCAGGAACTTTTTTGCATCATCAACCAACCCATGATCGGCGTCCCCACAGACCGAATCGCCAGGTAAGCTGCGGCGGCTACAATCGGGCTCGCGCGGAAGGCTACCAGGCCGATTACCGTCATACTCT
>PMNO01000087.1 GCA_003161835.1 Myxococcales bacterium
AAGGCCCCCAGACACACGAACCGGGCTGCGTCGCGATCGGAGATGAGGTCGAGGGCCACCCGAGTCACCCGGCGCAGCCGAATCAGCATCTGCTCGTAGTTGGGCAGCGCGCGGAATGCCTGAGTCGCGACCGCCCGCACCGCGGCCCCATTCAACTCGGCGACGCGTTGGTACCGACTCAGGATGTCGGCCAGTCTGACCGCGATGCCGCGCGGATTGGCGGCGGCGGGCACTCCCGGACTGAAGACATGGCGTTCTTGCGGAAGGTGCTGGAACGAGCCGTCGGCACGAAGGCGGGAAAGCCCCAGAGTGCAATGCCGCCCGTCCACGTGAATGACGGCAAAGACGCCTTGGCGCCGCTCGGGCACCATGACGGTCGGCGGATCGTCGGGCCCGGGATCGTCGGGACCGCCGTCGGAATCGAAGGGGCCGTTGGCGTCCATTGNNGGACGGCGTCCAGGCGATCGAGGATGCCCCCATGTCCCGGGATCAGATGGCTCGAATCCTTCACGCCCGCCGACCGCTTGAGCATGGATTCGAACAGATCGCCCGCCGGCCCCAACACCGATGCCGGAATCGCGACGAGCACGCAATCAGCGACACCGAGGCTCCGAAAGAAGGTGGCGCGAATCAGGAAAAGCGCCCCCACGCACCAGACCAAGCCTCCCACCGCACCCTCCACTGTCTTGCCGGGCGACAGGGTCGGATAGAGCTTGTGGCGACCGAACGCGCGACCCATGAAATAGGCACCGGTATCGTTGGCGAACGTCGCGCCGAGCGCGGTGAGAACCCACAAGGGCCCTTCCGGCAACTGCCGGTGCAAGAGCGCCAGCGGTGCCATGAGCCCGCCGACGTAGAATAGTCCGAGCGCGACGATTCCCGCCCGCGCACCGGCGCCGGCGATCTCGCCGGGAGCGAGCAGCACCACCGTCGCGCAAGTGATCAAGGCCGCCACGAACCACAGCAAGGCCAGCTCCGGCGAGAAGTACAAGGCGAGGGTCAGGGCGGACCCGGTCGCGACGATCACGACCCGCTGAGCGCGGGCGATCCGCGGCAGCAACATGGCGGTGTATTCCCCCATCCCGAGTGCCGCGCACAGCATCACGAGTACCCCGAAGCCCAGCCGATGGCTCCACAGGATCAGGGCCGCCAGCAACGGTATCGCCACGACCGCCGTCAGCGCGCGGCTGGCCAGATTCGACATGCCGGCTAGCCAGCGCTCCGGATCTGCTCGCGAGTCAAGCCGAACCTCCGCTCCCGTCCGTCGAAGGACGCCAGCGCCTCCAGCAGATGTTCGCGGCCGAAATCCGGCCAGAACGTATCGGTGAAATACAGCTCCGCGTAGGCCGCCTCCCACAGAAGGAAATTCGACAGTCGCTCCTCGCCCGAGGTGCGAATCAAGAGGTCCAGCTGGGGCAATCCCCCCGTTTGCAACGCTTCGGAGAAGCGCGCCTCGGTCAGGTCGCTCGGCTGAATCACGCCCTTGGTGGCCAGCTCGCACAGCGCGCGAGCGGCGGCCACGATGGACTCGCGACCGCCGTAGGACAGGGCCAGACATAGGGTCATCGCCCGATTGCCCGCGGAATCCCGCACCAAGTCTAGCAACGGATCGCGTACGAAATCGGGTAGGCGGTCCACCTCGCCAATCGCGATCAGTCGAATGCCGTTGCCCATGATTTCAGCGCGTTCGTCGATGACGTAGTCGCGCAGGAGCTGCATGAGGGTGGCGACCTCATCGGGGGGGCGATCCCAGTTCTGGGACGAGAACGCGTACAGGGTCAGGGCCCGCAGACCCACTTCACGGGCCGCCCGCACCACGTCCTTGACCGACTTGGCGCCGCGCCTGTGCCCATCGACACGCGGCAAACCGCGGCGCTGGGCCCAGCGGCCGTTCCCATCCATGATGATGGCGACGTGTCGCGGCAGCCGCGTCGAATCAGGGGTCATACGGTGCGTCTGCGGTTACCACATCAAACCCCGCGATTCAATANNCCGGCGCTGCTGGCGTTTGTCGCTGCCCGGAGGATGGACTACGCTTTGGGCCATGAAGACGGCCGAGGACATCGAGTCCTATCTGCTCCGGATCGGCGTTGCCTACGAACAGATCAAACCCGGCATCTGGCTCTTGAAGCTGGATGGCACCGACAATTTCGTGATCTCCATCGCGGGACCGGTGGTGGTCTTTCGCGTGAAGGTCATGGACCTGCCGCGCGCCGACCGCGAGGAACTGTTCCGGACTCTACTATCGCTGAACACGAGCGAGATGGTGCACGGCGCATTCGGTCTGGAAGGAGACGCGGTGGTGATCGTCCATGCCCTGGAGCTGGAAAACCTGGACCTGAACGAGTTCCAGGCCGTCATAGACGATGTGTCGATGGCGATTTCAAAGCAGTACCCGGTCCTGGCGCGCTGGAGCGCCCGGGGTACGGCGGCCGCCGCCGCCCCGACCCAAACGTAAGATCCGAAGCTCACGCACCCGAGGACGACCATGGGAATTTTTTCGAGGCTTGGCACGCTAGTCAAATCGAATCTCAACGATCTCATCTCGAAGGCGGAAGATCCGCAGAAGATGTTGAACCAGATCGTCGTCGACATGCAGAACCAGCTGGTCGAGGCGAAAAAGCAAGTGGCTGTTTCCATCGCCGACGAGAAACGTCTGAAGAAACAGTGGGACGACCAGATCGAGATCAGCAAGGAATGGGAGCGCAAGGCGATGCTGGCGGTGCGGTCGGGGGACGACAACCTGGCCAAGGAGGCGCTGACCCGCAAGCAAGAGCACGACAAGATGCAGGCCGANNAAGAAGAACATCCTCATCGCCCGACAGAAGCGGGCCGAAGCCCAGAAGGCCATCCAGGACACCATGCGCGGGCTCTCCGATACCAACGCCTTCGACACGTTTGACCGCATGAGTGAAAGGGTCGACCAGATCGAGGCCGAGGCCGAGGCATCCACCGAGCTCGGGGGCCAACTGGCGGGAGATTCCTTGCAGCAGAAGTTCAAGGCCCTGGAGTCAGGCACGGGCTCTGACAACGCCCTGGCCGAGCTCAAGGCCAGGATGGGCCTCGGTCCGATGCCGACGGCGGCGCCGCAGGCGGCCTTGCCCGAGGCGAGCGCAGCGTCGCCTGCGACGGCGGCGTCCGACCCGTCGGCCCGAAATTCGAAGCCCTGACCGACGAAGCCCGACCGTGCCTGCGAGGTCCGTTCAGGGCCGGTCGCGGGAGCGCCACCGCATCTATCGCGGCAGGGGATTGCAGTAATCCCGTGATCGTTGCTATAGATGCGCGCGATGGTACAGCANNAAGGTGTTCTCGGCCACCATGGCTCAGGAACGCGAAAACCTGGGCGAGAAGCTCACCGTCTGGGTGCGTGAACATCCTCAATGTCAGATCGTGGACACGATCGTGACCCAGTCTTCGGACGAAGCGTTTCACTGCCTGGCGATCACCATCTTTTACCTGGACGAGAAGTCCTAACGCGCCTTCGGCGCCGCAAG